>JAXDIC010000053.1:0-5179 GCA_034664185.1 Thermoleophilaceae bacterium | reverse complement strand
GGAGGAGATCGCCCGCCGCCACGCCGGCGTGGAGAAGGTCTACGCGATGCAGGCCGGCCGCGAGATCCGCGTGATCGTCCAGCCCGAGGAGGTCGACGACGACACCGCGGCGCTGCTCTCGCACCGGATCGCCCGCGACGTGGAGAAGGAGCTGGAGTACGCGGGCCAGATCAAGGTCACGGTGATACGAGAAAGCCGCTCCGTGGACTTCGCGAAATAACGATGAGCGATCTGTACCGAAGCCCAGCTTGACCCTCAAGACCGGTCCCAGAGCGGCCATCAGAGAAACACCGTGAACAGCAGCGATAACGCGCGGGGGGCGACGGTGGAGACCTACCGGTCGCCGACCGAAGGAAGGCGACGGGAGGGCTCTGCCGGAGCCAATACCGCGCCAGCCCCACCTCGGACCCGGCCATTAACCTAAAGCGCCAGCGATGAGCACCTACCACGTCACCACCTTTGGGTGCCAGATGAACGAGCACGACTCCGAGCGGATGAAGGGCATGCTCGAATCGATCGGCTACAGCGAGGTGCCCGACCGTGACGCCGCCGACCTGATCCTCTTCAACACCTGCTCGATCCGCGAGTCGGCCGACAACCGGCTGATCGGCCACCTGGGTGAGGCCAAGCGGCTGAAGACCGAGAACCCGGACAAGCTCGTGGGCGTCGGCGGCTGCTGGGCCCAGTCGCTCAAGGACGAGGTGTTCGAGCGCTTCCCGTTCGTGGACGTGGCCTTCGGGCCGGGCCAGGTGCCCAAGCTGGCCGAGTTCCTGACCAGCGACAGCCTTACCGCGCAGGGCTTCTTCGAGTTCGAGGGCTTCACCGGCCACCTGCCCGCGCGCCGCGCCCGCGAGTTCCAGGGCTGGGTGCAGATCTCGGTGGGCTGCAACTGCGTGTGCGCGTACTGCATCGTGCCCTCCACGCGCGGCCGCGAGGTCAGCCGCCCGGCGCGCGAGCTGGTCGACGAGGTCGAGCGGCTGGCCGCCGACGGCGTCGGCGAGGTCACGCTGCTAGGGCAGAACGTCAACTCCTACGGCCGCGACCTGCCGCCCGGCGAGAAGGCCACATTCGCCGAGCTCCTGGCCATGGTCGACGCCATCGACGGCATCGAGCGCATCCGCTACACCAGCCCGCACCCCAAGGACATGCGCGAGGACGTCGTCCGCGCCCACGCCGAGCTGCCCTCGCTCTGCGAGCACATCCACCTGCCGCTCCAGTCGGGATCCAGCCGGATCCTCAAGTCGATGAAGCGCACCTACAACCGCCAGCGCTACCTCGACCGCGTCGAGCTGATCCGCCAGCACGTGCCCGACTGCGCGCTGACCACCGACATCATCGTCGGATTCCCGGGCGAGACCGAGGCCGACTTCGAGGAGACGCTGGAGGTGGTCGACGCGGTGGGCTACGACTCGGCGTTCACGTTCATCTTCTCGCCGCGCCGCGGCACTCCGGCGGCGGATTACGAGGGCCAGCTGCCTCACTCCGTCAAGCGCCAGCGCATGGAGCGCCTGGTGGAGCTGGTGCAGCGCCGCGCCACCGAGCGCGCCCAGCGCTTCGTCGGCCGGGAGCTGGAGGTGCTGGTCGAGGGGCCGTCGCGCACCGACCCGGCCAAGCTGCGCGGCCGCACGCGGCACAACAAGACCGTCAACTTCCACGGCGCCGCCGCGCCGGGCGAGCTGGTCCAGGTTCACATCGACTCCGCGACGAGCACCACGCTCGCCGGGGAAGAGCGCCTCCTCGCGCGCGTGGCTTGAGCCCCGAGGCGCCGCCCGTCATAGCCATCTTCGGGCCGACCGGCATCGGCAAGACCGCCGTCGCGCTGGAGCTGGCCGACCTGCTGCGGGAGGGGGGAGAGGATCCGGTCGCCATCTCCGCCGATGCGCTGCAGGTGTACCGCGGGCTGGAGACTCTCACCGGCGCGGCCACCGTCGACGAGCGGTCGCGGCTGGAGCACCGGCTGACCTCCTTCCTCGAGCCCTCGGCCACCTTCTCGGTGGGCGAGTTCATGCCGTTGGCGCACGCGGAGATCGACCAGGCGCGCGTCGCCGGCCGGCGCCCGATCGTGGTGGGCGGCACAGGCCTTTACCTGCGCGCCGCCCTGACGGACCTCACCCTGGCTCCCGCTCCGCCGCCGGAGCTGCGCGAGCGCCTGCGGGCCGAGCTGGCCGCGCGCGGCCCCGACGCCATGCACCAGGAGCTGAGCCGGCGCGCGCCGGCCGCCGCCGCCGCGATCGAGCCGACCGACCGCACCCGCGTCGTCCGCTCGCTGGAGCTGCTGGAGCTGGGCGTCGAGCCGCCGGCCGCCGGGGGCTCATCGGAGCTCTGGACCGACGCCACCCGCGTGCCCACGCGGCTGTTCGGCCTGACGATGGACCGCGAGCGGCTGTACGGGCTGATCGACTCGCGCGTCGACCAGATAGTGGCCGCGGGCGCGGCCGAGGAGATCCGCCGCGCGGTCGCCGCCGGCGCGTCGCCCACCGCGCGGTCGGCACTCGGGTTCGACGACCTGCTCGCCGGGGACGTCGACGCCATGAAGCGGCGAACCCGCCAGTACGCCAAGCGCCAGCTGACCTGGATGCGCAAGCTGGCCGGGGTGACGACCATCGACGTGACGGATCGCAACGCGGGCGACGCGGCGGCTCGGATCCTCGAGGAGACACGCGCGTGATCGGCACCCCGCACGAGGTGAGGCGCGCCACGCGCGCCGACAGCCGCCAGCTGGCAGTCGCGCTCGCGCGCGCCTTCCACGACGACCCCGTGATGGCGTGGTTCTTTCCGCCGGCCGAGCGGCGGGTGGCCCAGAACCGGCGCTTCTTCGCCCAGCGGCTGCGCCAGATCCTGCCCCAGGAGGAGACCTACACGGTGGAGGGCCACGGCGGAGCCGCCCTCTGGACGGTGCCCGACGGCTGGCAGCTGAGCAATCTGCAGACCGCGCGGATGGCGGTCGCCCTGGCACCGGCCATCGGCCGGCGCGTGACCACCATCCTCAGCGGCGTGGAGATGATCGAGCACGCGCATCCCGAGGCGCCGCACTACTACCTGGCCGCCCTCGGCACCCAGCCCGAGCTGCAGGGCCAGGGCGTGGGCTCGGCGCTCATCCAACCGGTCCTGGACACGTGCGACCGCAACGAGGTGCCCGCCTACCTGGAGTCGTCCAAGGAGCGCAACATCGGCTTCTACGCCCGCCACGGGTTTCGCGTGACCGGAGAGGTGCACCTGCCGAAGGGGCCCACGGTCTGGTCCATGTGGCGCGAGCCGCGTGCCTGAGAAGATGCCGCGCCAATGAGGTTCGAGAAGTGGCAGGCACTGGGCAACGACTACGCGATCGTGGAGGAGCGCGAGCTGCCGTTCGAGCTCACGCCCGAGCGTGTCCGCCGCATCTGCGCCCCGCACACCGGCGTCGGCTCCGACGGCGTGCTGCTGCTCTCCGATCCCGACCAGCGCGGCTTCGTGGCTCGGCTGCGGATCTTCAACCCCGACGGCACCGAGGCCGAGCTGTCGGGCAACGGGGCGCGCCAGGCCTTCCTCTACCTGCGCCGCCACGGATGGAGCGACAGCGACACGTTCTCGATCCAGACGGCGGCGGGGGAGATCCGCGCGCGCATCACCGGGCCCACCACGTGCACGGTGGACATGGGGCGCGCCAGCGTCAGGTCGAAGGACTTCCCCTCAGGCGGCGACGACGGCACCGGGACCGTGACCGCCGCGGGCCGCGAGCTGCGCTTCCAGCACGTGTCGATCGGCAACCCGCAGTGCGCGATCGAGGTCGAGCCCGACGAGCTGGAGCAGCTCGACCTGATCGCACTGGGGGCGCCGATCGAGGCCAACGTGGAGCTGTTCCCCAACCGCACCAACGTCTCGTTCTGGCGCCGCGACTCCGACCACGAGATCAGCGCGCGGATCTTCGAGCGCGGGGTGGGGGAGACGATGTCGTCCGGCACCGGCGCCAGCGGAGCGGCCGTGGCGGCCGTACTGCGCGGGCTCGACAGCCCCGTTACCGTGCACCTGGACGGCGGCGACCTCGAGGTGGAGGTCGGCGAGGACCTGCACGTCGACCTGACCGGCTGGGCCGTGCCCATCTACGGGGGGCGGCTGGCCGAGGACTTCCTGGAGGACCTACGTGAAGCACAGTAGCCGGCTGGAGCGCATCCCCCCGTACCTGTTCGCGGAGCTGGAGCGGAAGATCGCCGCGAAGAAGGAGCAGGGCGTGGACGTGATCAGCCTGGGCATCGGCGACCCCGACACGCCCACGCCGATAACCGTGGTCCAGGCGCTGACCCAGGCCGCGGGGGATCCCGGCACGCACCAGTACCCGTCCAACCGCGGCCGGCCGGAGTTCCGGGACGCGGTGGCGGGCTTCTACGAACGGCGCTTTGGCGTTCAGCTCGACCCCGCCACCGAGATCATCCCCGCGCTCGGCGCCAAGGAGTGCATCTTCAACCTCAACCTGGCGTTCCTGGACGACGGCGACGTGGCGCTGGCGTCGGATCCGGGCTACCCCGTCTACACCGGCGGCCCGGTGCTGTCAGGCGCGGAGGCCGTCCTGCTGCCCCTGCGGGCGGACGCCGGGTTCGCGCCCGACTTCGACGCCGTCTCGGACGCCGACTGGCGGCGCGCCCGGCTCCTGTTCCTCAACTACCCGAACAACCCCACCGGAGCGGTGGCGCCCGACGGAGTGTTCGAACGCGCGATCGAGCTGGCTCGCCAGCACGACGTGCTGATGGTGCACGACGCCTCCTATACCGAGACCACCTTCGACGGCTACGTCGCGCCCAGCTTCCTGGAGACGCCGGGCGCGAAGGACGTCGGCGTGGAGGTCTTCTCGCTGTCCAAGGGCTGGAGCATGACCGGCTGGCGGACCGCCGCCATCGTGGGCAACGCGGAGGCGATCGAGTCCTACTGGCGCCTGAAGTCCAACATCGACTCGGGCATGTTCGAGGCCGTGCAGCTGGCGGCCGTCGCCGCGCTGGCCGAGGGCGAGGCCGTAACCCGCGAGACCAGCGCCATCTACCAGCGCCGGCGCGACCTGGTGTGCGACGCGCTGCGCGAGATCGGCGTGGACGTGACCCCGCCCAAGGGCACGATCTACGTCTGGGCGCCCGTGCCGGAGGGCCACACGTCGGCGTCCTACTGCGAGCTGGTTCTCGAGGAGTCGGGCGTGGTGCTGTCTCCGGGCGGG
>JAXDIC010000045.1:0-6344 GCA_034664185.1 Thermoleophilaceae bacterium | reverse complement strand
CGCACGGCGCTGGGCCTCGAGGGCTGCAAGTCCAAGAGCGGCGTGGCCGACCGCTGCGCCAGCTGAGCCAGGCCGTGCCGGCAGTGCTCGACGTGGCGCGCAGGAACCTGCCCCTGCTCCGCCTGCCGCCGCGGGTCGCGGTCTTCTACTCGCGCTCGCGTCGCACCGCCGCGCGCACCGGCGACGACTGGTCGCTGCGGTCGGCCACGCCTCCGGCCTCGCTCCGGCTGCTGCTCGGGCTCGCACGCGGCCGGTGCGAGGTGGTGGAAATCGGCACCGGCACCGCGTGGACCACCGGAGCGCTGGCGCTGAGCGATCGGCGGCGGCGGGTGCTGAGCCTGGATCCGATCGTGCGGCCGGAGCGCGAGGTGTACCTGGGGTTCCTGCCGGCGGGCGCCCGCGGGCGGATCGAGCTGGTGGACGAGCCCGGCGAGCAGGACGCCGCGGCCCGTGGCTGGCGGCCGGACTTCGTGTTCATCGACGGGTCGCACGACCGCGAGATCACGGCGCGGACGTTCGAGGCCTGGCGTCCGCTGCTGGCCCCGGGCGGGATCGTCGCCTTCCACGACTACGGCAACGTCGAGTACCCGGGTGTCACGCAGGCCCTGACCGACATGGGACTCGAGGGGGACGTGATGCGCGACGTATTCGTCTGGCGGGATGTTAGATGATTGATTTCGTGGCCGCGTGTGCGCGGGGGCGCGCGAGATCAAGCCGGTCAAGGACGCAGGGCGAAGCCTTTGGTGGAGCCAAAGGCAAGCCCGAGGACGCAGACCCGGCGTAGATATCGCGGGTCATCCGCGTGCGCGCAGTCGCGAAATCAATCATCTCGCGACCGCTATCGTCGAAGGCCGTGGAAGAGCCGCTGATCCAGCTGACCGAGACCGCCCTCGACAAGGTCGAGGGCTTCCGCGCTGACGTTGAGGATCCCGACGCCCAGGCGATGTGGGTCGAGGTGACCGGCGTCCACCGCGGCGAGTTCACCTACAACCTCTCGCTCAAGCCGCTATCGGCCGCGGCGCCCGACGACGCCGTCCAGCGCGTCGGCGGCCTGCCGCTCGTGGTACCCGCCGCCGACGTGGAGGCCGTTCGCGGCGCCACGATCGACTGGTCGGACGACCTGATGGCCGGCGGACTGCTGGTGAACAACCCCAACCGGCCCAGCCCGGTGGTGGAAGGCGGCTCGCCGGAGGGTCTGACGGGCGACGTGGCCTCGCGCGTGGCGCAGGTCATCGACCGCCAGATCAACCCGGCCATCGCCCAGCACGGTGGGCGCGCGCAGCTCGAGCGCGTGGAGGCCGGCACGGCGTTCGTGCGCCTGGGCGGCGGCTGCCAGGGCTGCGGCATGGCGACGGTGACCCTCGACCAGGGCATCGAGTCGGCCATCCTCCAGGCGGTGCCGGAGGTGCAGCGCGTGGTGGACGTGACGGACCACGCCGCGGGCACCGATCCGTACTTCCAGCCGGCCCCGGCCTAGCGCCGGGCCCAGCGCGCGTCGCCCGAGGCCTGCGGACGCGTACGCTTCACCACGAGCGCGAGGGGAGTCCATGGCAGCGGGAACGAAGACGGTCCTCATCACCGGCGCGTCCGGCGACATCGGCCGCGCCCTGGTCCGGCGCCTGGACGAGCTCGGCGGCTGGCGCGTGCTGGCCGCGGTCCGCTCGCTCGACGCCGGCGAGGAGCTGGCGCGCGGCAGCACGGCCGTCGTGCCGGTCAAGCTCGACATCTGCGACGACGCGTCCGTCGCCGCCGCACGGGACGACGTGGCCGGCCGCCTGGACGGTCGCGGACTGGACGCGCTGGTCAACAACGCCGGGGTGAGCGCCGACGGGCCGCTGGAGCTGGTCTCGATTGAGGCCCTCCGGCGCCAGTTCGACGTGAACGTGATCGGGCAGGTGGCCGTCACGCAGGCGTTCCTGCCCGAGCTGCGCCGCGCCCGCGGACGGGTGATCAACATGGGCGGGGCCGCCGGGCGGCTGACCGTGCCCATGTACGGCGGGCTATCCGCGTCGAAGGCCGCGCTGGACTCGCTGACCAACGCGCTGCGCATGGAGCTCAAGTACCAGGGCGTTCGTGTGTCGTACGTCGAGCCCGGTGCGCTGGGCACGGACTTCTTCCAGCGCTCCGCGGAGGTGGCTCGCCGGGACGGCCAGACCGGCAGCCCCGAGAGCCAGCGGATCTACGAGAAGGCGATCGAGGCCTCGGCCAAGGCCATCGCCGGGTCCAGGACCAGCCCCGTCGACGCCGCGGTGGGCGCCATCGTCAAGGCGCTCAGCGCCAGGAGGCCCGCCGCCCGCTACATCGTCGGCCTCGACGCCCGGCTGGGCCTGATGTTCCTGCCGCGCTTCCCGGCCGGCGTGCGCGATCGCGTGCTGATGGCCAACCTCAAGCTGGGCCGCAAGACGTTCGACGCCTAGGCGGTCGTCTCCCGGTCCATCCGGGGATCGCCGACCGGCTGGCCCTCGGCGCTGATCACGTGCAGGGCCGCGTTGACAAGCGCCAGATGCGTGAACGCGTGCGGGAAGTTGCCCAGGTGCCGGCCGGTGTCGGGGTCGAGGTGCTCGGCGTAGAGGCCGAGCGGGCTGGCAAGGGCCATCAGCCGCTCGCACATCTCGCGCGCCCGCTCCACCTGGCCGATCTCGGCCAGCGACGAGACCAGCCAGAACGAGCAGACCGTGAACGTCTCGCCCTCCACCGCGAAGTCGCGGTCGTCGGGCCGCTGTCGTAGGACCAGCCCGTCCTCGACCAGCTCGTCGGCGATCGCCATGACCGTCTTGCGCAGCCGCTCGTCGTCGGAGGGCAGGAAGCGTGTGAGGGTCATCAGGAGCAGCGACGCGTCGAGGGCGTCGTTGTCGTAGGTCTGCGTGAACACGCCGCGCTCGCTCAGGGCGTTGGCGATCACGTCCTCGCGGATCTCATGCGCGGTCTTGTCCCAGCGCTCGGCCAGCTCGTCCTCCTGGCGCAGCTCGGCGAGGCGCGCGCCGCGGTCGGCGGCCACCCAGCACATGACCTTGGACGAGGTGAAGTGCTGCGGCTCGCCGCGCGCCGCCCAGATGCCGCGGTCCGGCTTCTGCCAGTTCTCCACCGCCATGTCCACCAGCTGCTTGACGATCGGCCAGATCCGGTCCGGCAGCCTGTCGCGCGACTTGGCGTGCAGGTAGGCGGCGTCGAGCATCGCCCCCCAGATGTCGTGCTGGTCGTACTTGAAGGCCTCGTTGCCGACCCGCACCGGCCGCGAGTTCTCGTAGCCGGACAGGTGGTCGAGCGTGCGCTCCTTCAGGTCCCGCTCGCCGCCCACGCCGTAGATGTTCTGCAGCTCGCTGCCGTCCTCGTACACCTCCGCGAGGAAGTAGAAGAAGCCGTCCGCCTCCCAGTCGAAGCCCAGGCTGTAGGCGCCCCAGAGCACGAAGGCGGAATCGCGCAGGAAGCTGTAGCGGTAGTCGTAGTTGCGATCGCCGCCGGACACTCGCGGGAGCGACGTGGTGGGGGCCGACGCGATCGCGCCCGTCGGCGCGTAGTTGAGGCCGCGCAACGTGAGGGCGCTGCGCTCGAGGTGCATGCGCCACGGGTGGTCGGGGAACGTGCCCTGCGACAGCCACTCGCGCCAGAAGTCGGACGTGCGGTCCATCCGCTCGAACGCGTCGTGAAAGGTCTTGGGCCCGCCGTGCTCCGACCACGCCAGCGACACGAACGCGGTGTCGCCCTCGTGCAGCGTGGTCCGAGCGCTGGCGCGCGGACCCTCGAACCCCATCCGGAGGTCGGTGTCCAGCTGCAGCTCCACCTTGCCCTCGCCGCCCTTCGCGACCGCCGAGTGGTACGTGTCTCCGTCGTAGCTCCACTCGGCGGGGGCCAGCGCGTAGTCGAACATCGGCTCGCACTCCACATGCAGCTCGACCACGCCCTGGGCGCAGCGCGCCGTGCGCACCAGCACGTGGTCGGCCTCCCAGTCGGCCGGCGGGCGCCGCTGGCGGTGCGCCCGCTCGTCCACGTGGTGCCACGGTCCCACGGTCAGCGCGTCGCGCACGACCAGCCAGCCCCCGCGCGCCTTCCACGTGGTCTCCAGCACCATGCTGCCGGGCAGGTAGCGGCGCGCGGCCGGCACCTGCACGTCCGAGGGACCCAGCCGGAAGCGGCCCGCGTCGCGATCGAGAATCGCGCCCAGGACGCTTGGCGAATCGAACTGCGGCAGGCAGAGCCACTCGACGTTGCCGCTCGGCGCCACCAGTGCAGCCACCTCGCCGTCGGACAGGAAGGCGTAGTCCGCGATCGGGGGAAACGAGCTGCGAGCGTGTAGGGCCTGGGTCTGGATCGCGCGAGCTTATCCCGCGGCGCACCGGCGGAAGCCGTCAGCTCAGGTCCAGCAGCGCCGCCGCCAGCGCCAGCGCCACCTCGGCGCGCGTGTGCAGCGACTCGGCCAGAACGAACTCCTCCGGGTTGTGCGCTCGGCCGCCGCGCGGGCCCAGCCCGTCGATCGTGACCGGCACGACCGTGGCCAGGTGGCTGGCGTCGCTGGCGCCCCCACGCTCGACGCCGACGATCGGTCTGCCCAGGACGCCGGTGGCCCGCTCCAGCGCCTCGGTGGTGGCCTGGCGCGCGTCCATGCCGGGCCAGAGCCTGACGATGCTGGGCTCCAGCGTGGCGCCCCCGACCTCGGCGGGCACGGCCTGAGCCACACGGTCGAATGCGGCGGCGTCGTCGGCGCGCAGGTCGCAGAACAGCTCGCCGCTGTCCGGCACCACGTTGAAGGCCTCGCCGCTGTTCATGATCGTCGGCACCGCGCTGAGGCGATCCGGGCCGCTCGGGTCGTGACAACCCGCCACCCGCTCGGCCGCCACCGCCAGAGCCAGCAGCGCGTTGCGGCCCCGGTCGGGCGCCGAGCCGGAGTGCGCGGACAGGCCCTTGGCCGCCACCCTCAGCGTGCTGGCCGCCTTGCGCTTGACCACCACCCCCTCCTCGCCCTCGGGGCTCAGCTGCCCGGCCTCGAAGCACAGGCAGGCGTCGAAGCCCTGGAAGCGACTGGCGTGCTGCAGGCCGCCCACCCTCCACTCCTCGTCCGTGACCATCAGCAGCGCCACCTCCGCGAACCCGTCCAGCCGCTGCGCCAGCGCCTGGGCCAGTCCCAGGGCGATCACCACACCGCCCTTCATGTCCACGGCGCCCGAGCCGACGAGGCGGTCGCCCACGCGCTCCAGCGGGCGGTGGGCGTCGTGGGTGACCACCGTGTCGAGATGCCCGAGCAGCAGCAGCCGGCCCTCGCCGGTCCCACGCAGCCGCGCCAGCAGGTCGTCGGCGTAGCCCTCCGTGGAGCAGGGCAGGCGCTCCACCTCCGCGTCCGCCGGCATCAGCGCCGCGCACAGGGAGACGGCCTCCTCGGCGCCGTGCTGATCGCCCGACGGCGAGGAGACGGCCACCAGCGCCTCCAGCTCGCGCTCGGCGCGGCGGGCAATCCGCGCCGCCTCCGTCTCGACCCACGCGTCCATGCCTGCCAGTATCGGCGCTCGCGGCGCCGGATCGGAGTCCGGCCGCCGGCTATGCGGCGAGGACGGCCTCTAGCCGCCGCTCCAGCGCGGCCGCGATGGAGTCCCGCAGCGGGCCCTCCGCGAACCGATCCGTGAGCGCCTGGAGGAAGCCCTCGATGACCAGGCGGGTGGCCTGGTCGCGCGGCAGCCCGCGCGACATCAGATAGAAGAGCTGGTCCTTGTCCACCTGCGCGATGGCTGCGGCGTGCGTGCAGCGCACGTCGTTGGCCAGGATCTCGAGGCCGGGGATGGCGTCGGCGTGCGCGCGCGGCGACAGGAGCAGGTTGCGGCTCTCCTGGAAGGCGTCGGTCTGCTGGGCGCCGGGATCGACCTTGATCATGCCGCGCCAAACGGCGGTGGAGCGCCCGCCCAGGACGCCGCGGAAGGCCAGGTCCGACGTTGTGTTGGGCGCGGCGTGCTCCTGCGTGGTGTCGAAGTCGAGGTGCTGGCGACCGCGGCCCACGTACGCGCCGGTGACCTTGGCGTGCGCGCCGCGTCCGCGCAGCTGGGTGTCCATCCGCACCTTTCCGCCACCCGCGCCGAATCCGAGCGCGACCCAGTCCAGCGAGCCGTCGCGATCCACCACCGCGCGCTGGGTGCCGAAGATCCAGGCCTTCTCGGACAGCCCCTGCGCGCCCACGTAGCGAAGCCGCGCACTCGGGCCCACGACCAGCTCGGTGACCGTGTTGAAGAGCGAATCGCCCGCGTCGGCGCTCAGGTACTGCTCCCAGACCTCGGCCTCGGCGCCCTCGTCGAGGACGATCAGCGTGCGGTGGTTGAGCGCGCCGCCCTCCGCACCGACGGCGCTGGCCACGACTGGCGCCT
>JAXDIC010000027.1:0-4370 GCA_034664185.1 Thermoleophilaceae bacterium | reverse complement strand
TGTGCGCTCGAGCTACCGCGTTTCGATGACTTATCGCTCCCTGGGATGCGTGCGGTGTCGGGAGCTAGGCGACCAGCGACGCCGGCTGCGCGACAGCCGTCTCGAGCGCGTCCACGATGCGCGGGTCGAACTGGGTACCGGCGTTCGCCCGCAGCTCGCCAAGCGCCTGCGCGGCCGAAATCGCCCGCCGGTACGGGCGGTCGGAGGTCATCGCGTGATACGCGTCGCAGACCGCGATGATCCGGCTCGACAGCGGGATGCGCTCGCCGGTCAGGCCGTCCGGATAGCCGCTGCCGTCCCAGCGCTCGTGGTGGAAGCGAACGATGCTGGCGACGACCTCGACACCTGGAACGCAGGCAAGCAGCTCGGCGCCCCAGACGGGATGATGGTTGATCACGGCCCGCTCGCGAGCGTTCAGCGGACCGGGCTTCAAGAGGACGGAGCTCGGCACCCGGATCTTTCCGAGGTCGTGGAGCGGGGCGGCGAGCCTCAGCTCGGCCAGCTCGGCCGGCTCCACGTCGAGCGATCGGGCGACCGCGCAGGCCATCTCGACGAGCCCGTCCGAGTGCTCGGCGGTATAGGGATCGCGCTCGCTGAGCATCTCCGCAAACTGGCCGATCCGTCCGACCTCGCGCGTCGGGCCGTTCCCGGCCTGCGCGTGGCGGACCGCCGCGCCCGTAACGGCACCCAGCGTCGTGAGGACGTCGAGCTCACGCGTGGTGAAGCGTCGTTTCGGGACGGTGCTGCGCACACAGAGAGCGCCGCGGACTGCTCCGCCCCAGCGAAACGAGGCGGCGGCGTCGCCAACGGACTCCAGACGCTCGGCGCGATGCGGGACGCGGCTGCCGACCATCTCGTCGTCCAAGCCGTTGGAGGCCGCCACGATCGTCAGCCGCCGGTCTTCGCGGTCGCGGACCAGGATGCTGCTGCGCTCGGTGCCCAGCACCTCCGACGCCTGCTTGGCAAGGCGAGCCAGCACGATGCCGACGTAACCCTGCTCGACCAGCGCGGCGGCCAGTGCTTCTGCTTCCAAACCGTTCATCTCACGCGGCCTCGGGATCTATGTAGACGAACCAGACGGCGCCGCCCGCCTCGCGCCTGATGCCCCAGCGATGGGCGAGCTGGTCCACCAGGACGAGGCCGAGGCCGCCCGGCTCGTCCAGCTCGCCGTCTCCCGGCTGCCACTCGAATCCAACCCCGCGATCCCAGACCTCGACGGCGATGACCTCGCCCTGGTGAGTCAGAGCGATCGAGAGCTCGGCTTCGTCGGGTGCGCCGCCGTGCACGACGGCGTTCGTGACGAGCTCGGAGACGAGCAGCTCCACCACCGACCGCGAGGCTGGAGCAAGGCTGAGGATCTCGACCAGCCGCCTGGCGTGGCTGGGCGCATCGGGCCCGATCTGCAGCCGCTGCTTGATCGCGGTCTTCCCGATCGCCGAGCGATCGGGCGCAGCGGCGGCGCGCGCAACGGTGGCGGCACGGTGGTTACCGCCGGAGCGGTCGACGGGAGAGATTGAGCGCTGAAGCGAGGGCACGAGACCCAAGATGCCCAGGCGAGCGTCGCGGCTAACCGCGCTAGCCAGATGTACGCGGGTCGGCCGCAGGTCGGCCGCGGCCGGGCTCAGGCGGAGCGCCCAATTACCTCAAACCGACCGTCCCGCCGCCCTTGGTGGCGCCGACATGGAAGATATGGCCACGCCTCCCCGCGCGCACCCTCGAAGGCCGTCCCTCACCACGATGCGCTGCGAGTGCGTGCGCTGCGGCACCCACCTCTCGGGTGACCTGGGTCTCGCGACGCTCAGTGGGCGCTGCTCGACGTGCGGGAGCTACGAGATCGCAGTCGTCCGGCAATTCGACCCGTCGCCCAGGGCTTAGCCGTCCCTCAGCGGCCCCCGCGGCACGCCGTGTTCCTCGCACCACTCCTCGATGGCGTTCGAGCCCCTGCCCGTCGCCTGGGCGTAGCTCGGGTCCGGCCCGAGGTCGCCCAGCAGCTGCCGCTCGACGGGGCCACGCCCCGCCATGAGCCGCTCCGGGATCGATGAGTCGCGGAACCGCCGCCGCAGCCACCGGTATCCGTATTCCACGAAGAGCGCCTTGCGCACCCGCCCGGACCCGTTGAACCCCTGGCAGTGCCACGTCCTGTGCTCGAAGAGCACCGCGTCGCCGGGCCGAACGTCCGGACGGACGACATCGCGCGGGTCGATCGCGTCCGGCTCGATGTGCAGCGGCTCCGCGAGCCGGTGGCTCCCGGGCGCGAACAACGTCATCCCGGCGTCGGGCGAGCTGACGTCGGTCAGGTAGTAGGCGGACTTCAGCGACATCCGCGGGATCGCAGCGGCGAGATCGGGCTCGAGCACCTTCCGGTCGCGGTGCCAGAGGTTGCTCTCGGGAGTCCGGATCGGGAGCGGCGAGTCCGTGTAGATCAGCTCCGAGCCAGTGAGGCAGATGTTGGGCCCGAGGACGCCGACGACCAGCGGCACGATCGTCGGCGGCGCCAGAACATCGAGCAGCTCGTCGGCGCGCAGGAGGGGCTCGCGGTAGCCCCGGATGCCGAACTCGGGGTGGTCCTCGCGGGCGGGGTCGGCGGGCGAGCTCATCAGCCTGTCGCTGGCGTCGAGCAGACGGTCGACGACCTCGCTCGGGATTGCGTCGCGCACGACCAGGAAGCCGTCGCGCGCGAAGTCGGCGAGCTGATCCTGGGTCGGGACGGCGACATCTACCGGCGCGGTGGCCATCGAGCAACCAAACTTACCGCCATGGCGGTCCCGGGGAGAACCACCGCGAAGTTCACCTTCGCTGTGGTCGGCCACAACGAGGCGCCGCTGCTGGCGAACGCCCTCGACCAGGCCACGGAGGCCGCGCAGTCGGGCGAGCCGGTGTGGTTCGTCGACAGCGCCTCGACCGACGACTCCGCCGCGATCGCGGCCGCGCTCGAGGTGGAGGTGGTCGACGCCCCGCTCGGGAAGGGACGAGCCGTGGCACGCGCGATCGACCTCTGCCAGACCGAGTACATCTGCCTGCTGGACGCCGACATCGAGAGCTCGACCACGAACATCCCGGGTGCCCTGCGCGCCGCGGTCGAGACCACGCGCGCGGACATGGTCGTCGGCGAGTTCGTCGAGCCCGCCCGCCGAATCAGGACCACGAGGGACGGGCTGTACAGGCCGCTCGTCGAGACGTTCTTCCCCGAAGCCCGTGACTACTGTGCGAGCACGCCGCTGAGCGGCTTCCGGGTGGTCAGCCTCGAGCGCCGGCCCGGGAGGCTGCCGCCCGGATTCGGCGTCGAGGCACACCTGAACGTGGCGTTCGCGGCGGCGGGCCGGTCCATGGCGGTCGCCGACCTCGGCGAGTACCGGGGGCCGATCCGGCCGAGCCGAAGCATCTCGCGCGACGTCGCACAGGCGATCCTCGACCTGGCGGTGGAGCACGGCCGGCTCTCGCTGGCAGCGCGCGGTCCATGGGACGCGTGGGCGGCCGACGTCGTCGACACGATCGCGACCCGCCCGGAGCAGGGTCCCCTCGACGAGTTCCGGCAGCGCCTGGAGGCCGTCGTCGCGACGCGCCCGGAGCCGGGTTCGCGCTAGCGCTCAGACGCTCAGCTCGAGCATCCGCTCGATCGGCACCCGCGCCCGGTCGGCCACGGGGGGCGCGACCTTGACCGTGCAGCCGTCGCCGTCGCCCCGCAGCGCGTCGCGCAGCTTGGGCAGCGTGATCATCTTCATGTAGCCGCAGACCGCCTCCCGGTTGGCGGGGACGAACCGCTTGCCCGGGTTCTGGAGCGCGAGCGGGTGGAGCATGCCGGTCTCGGTCGCGACGATGAACGTGTCGGCGTCGGACGCGCGGGCGTGGGTCTCCATCCCGCGCGTGGAGAGCACGTGGGCATCGGTGCTGTCGACGTCGCCCGCGGCCAGGTACTCCAAGACCGAGGTCGTGCAGCCGCACTCCGGGTGCACCAGGAGCTCCGCGCCGGGGTGCTCGTCGCGGGTCCGCTGGAGGTCGCTGGGCCTGATGCCCGCATGCACATGGCACTCGCCCATCCACACGTTGAGCTTTCGGCCGGTCATCTTCTCCACGTAGGCGCCGAGGAACATGTCGGGGCCGAAGAGGATCTCGGTGTCCTCGCCGTGCTCACGCCAGACGTGCTCGACGATGCGCACGGCATTGGTGGAGGTGCAGCAGTAGTCGGTCTCCGCCTTGACCTCGGCGCTCGTGTTGACGTACATCACCACGATCGCGCCGGGGTGCACGGCCTTCCACTCGCGCAGCTGGTCCACCGTGATCGAGTCGGCGAGCGAGCAGCCCGCTCCGAGATCGGGGAGCAGCACGGTCTTCTGCGGGCTCAGGACGGACGCCGTCTCGGCCATGAAGTG
>JAXDIC010000017.1:0-7479 GCA_034664185.1 Thermoleophilaceae bacterium | reverse complement strand
CACGAGGGCTACATCACGGCGGGCATGTACGAGGACGGCTCGGTGGGCGAGATCTTCCTCACCGACATCGGCAAGGAGGGCTCCACGCTGCGCGGCATGATGAACGCGTTCGCCACCTCCGTCTCGATCGCGCTCCAGTACGGGGTCCCGCTCGAGACGCTGGTGCGCAAGTTCAGCTACATGCGCTTCGATCCCGAAGGGGCCACGGGCAACCCGGAGATCCCGTTCGCCAAGTCGATGCCCGACTACATCATGCGCTGGCTGGCGTCGCGCTTCCTGGACGTTGACACGCAGGAGGAGCTGGGGATCCTCACGCCAGAGGTCCGGGCGCGGAAGGCGGCGCAGGACGCCCTGATGCGCGGGGACACGGCGGTGCCCGTGGCGGCGGAGCCGACCAACGGCGGCAACGGCCACGCGGGCAACGGCGGCGGAAGCGGCGCCCCCACCGCCCAGGCGGGAACCACCTCCGCCAAGCCCCCCACGACGGCGTTCACGGACGAGCCCCCGGCCATACCGGCCAAGCTCCAGGGCCTCGACCTGGGCCCCGCGTGTGGACAGTGCGGCGGGATGATGCAGCGGACGGGCAGTTGCTACACGTGCAGCAGTTGCGGAAACAACACCGGCTGCGGGTAGTTAGCCACAAGGGCCCGCCAGCCCGTTTAAGCCTCATCTCGAGCACGTCGCGGGAGCTTGCGATCCTTTTATTGTGCAAAGGTCGTACATTGGGGGCCCGCTTCGGCTTAGTCGCCAACCCCGTGGCCGCGTATGTCACCAGGTCCTGCGCGTAGGCGAAGTGGTTGCCCCCGCCCGGCGGGTTGAGTGACGGCGCGATCAGCGACCGCGCCGCCGGGCTGAGAGCGCTTACAGGAGCGTGCCCTCACGGTAGTGGCCTTGCTACACCTTATGGGTGGCCCTCCGGAGTCCCAGTCTTAGGCTCGCCCGGCGCGCGATGCTCGCGCTGGTCCTCGTGGCCGCCGTCGTTCCGTCTCGGGCTGGCGCCGCCACCACAACCCCAGCCTCGGCAGTCAACCAGGCCGCGGCAGCGCTTCAGTCCGACCCGGTTTACGTCGCGCCCGGGGCCAAGCCCGCGCTCAGCGCCTCCGAGCAGGGGTCCCTGCGGCAGGCGATCGCCGACGCGGGCGCAGGTCCGGTCTACATCGCCGTGCTTCCCAGCTCCGCGCTCAACCAGGCGGGGGGCGACCCGGGCGAGCTCCTGAGGGAGATCGCGAACGCCGTGCACCGGCGCGGCACCTATGCGCTGGCGGTCGGGCACACGCTCAGGGCAGGCAGCACCCTCCTGAAGAAGGGCCGGGCCGGCAAGCTGGCCACCGAGGCGATCGCCGCCCAACGGGGCCAGGGCCTGGCGCCCATCCTTCGCGACTTCATAGGGCGCGTGGCCGGCGCCGAGCGCGCGGGCGGCTCGGGCGGCTCAGGCGGGTCCGGAGGCGGCGGCTCCGGCGGCTGGCTGCTGGCGCTGCTCGCCATCCCCGCCGCCCTGCTGGGCCTCCGCGCGTACCGGCGGGCAAAGGAGCGCCGCGCCCAGATGGAGGAGGTCACGGCGGCGGCGCGTGATGACGTGGTGGCGCTGGGCGAGGACATACGCGAGCTCGACCTCGACGTGGAGATGCCGGACGCCGACGCCGCCCGCCAGGAGTACTCCAAGGCCCTCGAGGCCTACGACCGCGCCCAGTCGGGACTGACGCGCGCCCGATCCCCCAGGGACCTCGCGACGGTCAGCTCCGCGATCGAGGAGGGCCGCTACGGGATCGCGGCCACCCGTGCCCGCCTGGCTGGCCAGGAGCCGCCGGAGCGCCGCCCGCCGTGCTTCTTCGACCCGCGCCACGGGCCGTCGGTCCGCGACGTGGAGTGGACCCCGCCCGGCGGAGAGCCGCGACCCGTCCCCGCCTGCGCCGCGGATGCGCTGGCCGTCGAGGAGGGCCGTGACCCGGGCGGCCGGGAGGTCATGGTCGGAGGCCAGCGCACCCCCTACTGGAACGCCCCACCCGCCTATGGCGGTTACTACGGCGGCTACTACGGAGGATTTGGCGGCGGCGGCGGGCTGCTCCCGGGCCTGCTGGTGGGGACGCTGCTCGGGGAGTCGCTCGGCGGCTACTACGGCGGCTGGGGGCCCGACACCGCGATGGGCGACTACGGCGGCAGCCAGGGCGGCGGGGACTTCGGCGGTGGCGGGGACTTCGGAGGCGGTGGCGGCGATTTCGGCGGCGGCGGGGGGGACTTCGGCGGTGGCGGCGATTTCGGCGGCGGAGGCGACTTCTAGCCCCGCGCCTCGCCGCGGACGCGGCGCGCAGACGTCTTAGCGCGCCAGCTCGCGGGATCCAAGTCGGTGAGCGGTGTTACGGACACAGGCACGGTGTCGCGCGGGGGAAAGTCCAGAACGGACATCCAGCGCCGATAACCCCGAGCAGGGGCCAACACCGACACGTACCGGAACTTCGATGACGAAGAACAAGACGACGATGTGCATCCTGGCGGCCGCCGTGGCGCTGCTGATCGGCGCCGCGCTGGCCTCCGCCAAGCCCGCATCCACTCTGCACGCGGCCCGTACCCAGACCACGTCGCTGATCTCCCGCGCGCGTGACGGCGGCACGCCCAACGGGCCATCGACCAACCCCGTCATCTCCGGCGACCGCCGCTACGCCCGCGTGATCGCGTTCGAATCGGAGGCATCCGACCTCGTCTCCGGGGACACCAACGGCATGAAGGACGTGTTCGCCGTCAAGCGCACGGGCTCGTTCGCCAACACGGGGACCTCCTGGCACGGCGGCAACGCGATCCTGCTCTCCCGCGGCCTGAACGGCCAGCCGGCCAACGGCCCGTCGTTCTCGCCCTCGGTGGACGGCGCCTACCGCAGCGCCCCGCGCTGCGTCGCCTTCCTGTCGGCCGCCTCGAACCTGGTCGGCGGCGACACCAACGGCGTGGTTGACGCCTTCGTCTCGCGCGGCCCCGGCGGCACGCCCAAGCGCGTGTCCCTGCCCGGCGGACACCAGGCCAGCGCGGCCACCACGGCGGTCGCGGTCTCCGGCAACTGCTCACACTTGGCCTTCGTCACCGACGGCAAGCTCTACGACCGCGTCGGCCGACACACGAGGTCGATCGCGACAACCGGCACGCCCGCCAACCCGTCGTTCGCCGCCGGCGAGGGCAACGACCTCGTCTTCGACGCGCGCGACGGCATCTACCTCAGCTCGAACGGCACCGGCCGTCCCCACCTCGTGGCCAGCGGCGGCCGCAACCCCGCGTACAACGCCCTGAAGCGGCGGGTGGTGACCTACGAGAAGCAGATCGGCGGCCACTGGCAGATCGCCTGGCGCGACCTTGGCCAGGGCGAGCGCGTGGCCAGCTCCGTGGGCAGCCACATGGGCAATGGCGACTCGCGCGATCCGGTGGTGGCCAACTCGGGCTACTACATCGGGTTCGAGACCGAGGCCAACAACCTCGGCACCAACGCCGCGCGCGACCCCAGGGACAACAACGACCTGCCGGACACCTACCTCTACACGGGCGTACGCGACCTGACCCTGGTTCAGGACGTCAAGGAGTACGGCGTGCCAGTCGACGGCGGCGCCCGCCACCCCAGCATCAGCTACTACGCGAACTACTTCGTGTTCGACTCGCCCGCGCCGCTCGGCAACACGAACGGCGAGCGCCAGGTCTTCATGCGCTGGCTGGGCGGGGTCTAGCACCCGCGGGTACCCCCGGCTTCAGGGAGCCGTCAGGTAGTAGCTGTCGCCGATCCGCGCGCGTAGCGTGAAGCCGTGGCGGCGAAGCTCCGCCGCGCCGCGACCGTTGCGGGTCAGGACGGCTCCGACGTCCCAGCGGCGCAGGTAGCGCAGCGACGGGCGCGAGCCGGCCAGGAGCCGGTAGGTGGTGAGCAGGTCGTGCGCGCTGTAGCGCTCGAGGCGTCCGTCCACCACGACCGGCACGTCCGGGTGACGCCAGAGCATGTAGGAGCCCGTGCCGGTCGGCGTCAGGATGCGGCCGCGCAGTGGAGGGTGCGAGGCGGCGTAGTCGGCACCCGCGGTCATCATGCCGGCCTGCGTGGGCGCGGGGGGCACGCCAATCCACCACACCGCCAGCGCGCCCGTTGCGGCCAGCGCAGCCGGAATCGCAATGCGGCGGGGCACGCGCCAGACGCCTCTCGGCGCCAGCTCGCGCACGAGGTAGAACGCGACCGGCCCGAGCCACACGGTCTGGCGCGCGGTGGTCAGCGCGAACGCGGCGAAGCCCAGCGCGATCAACGCGGGCGCAAGCGGGCGCGGCCGGGGGTGCGCGCGGTACAGCACCACGGCGAACGCGGAGAACGCCACGAACAGCGCCAGGGCCGCCGGATGTTGCCAGGTGGGCAGCCACTCGCGGGTGAGCAGCGGCAGGGCCTCGTTGTCCCCGATCTGGCCCATGTAGTCCACCAGCCCGGCGCCCAGCGGCGTGGCCAGGAGCGCCACGGCGGCGCCCGCGCCGGCGGCGACCAGGGGCAGCGCTGGGCGCAGGCGCAGGCGGGGAAGCCGGCCGCCGCGCCGGGCGATGGCGGCGCCCAGCGCGCTGAGGCCCACGAAGAGGAGGCCGGCGATGAACGCCCCATGAAGGTTTGCCCACAGGGCGAACAGCGGCGGCAGCAGGAGGAGGAGGCGGGGCCGCCCGCGCGCGGCGTAGACGATCGTCATCACCAGCGCGAAGGCCAGGAGCGATAGACCGGCCGCACGCGGCTGGAGCACGCAGACCGCCGACCCGAGGAACAGCACGAACGCGGCCAGCACGAGTCCCAGTCGCCGGCGCCGGCAGCCCCACGCCAGCGGCGCCACCGTGCCGCCCAAGAGCAGCGCGTACAGGAACGACACGAGCTTGACGCCCCCCAGCCGCTGCACCTGGTAGACGAGCCACTCCGACAGCCACTGCTGGTTGTACCAGTGGCCGCCGTGGGCGATCGTGAGAAACGGGTCGCGCGCCGAGTCGCCGCCCTCGGACACGAAGCGCCCCGCAGCCAGGAGCCAGAACAGGTCGCCCGCCAGCTCGTGGTTCGCATAGAGCAGCAGGGCGGCCGCCAGCAGGACCAGGAGCGCCACAAGCGCCAGCGGGCGCCAGCGGGACTCGGCGTGCACGGCGACGGGGCGCATGGGCCGCAGCCGGCGCCGCGGCAGCTCGTGCATGGGCGCCTTGCTCCCGACCCTGCTCCCCACCTGCGCCGTGCGCATTCTCACCCCTTGTTGACCGACGGTCAGCAGACCGTATCACGGTGCTGACCGCCGGTCAACAGGGCGGGAGGAAAAACTCGGTGGGGAAGCGGAACCGGGTTCCGGGGCGGCTACAGGGACAGCTCGACGGCTGGGTCGACCTGCTTGGCCGCCGCGAGGGCGCCGAGGAACGTGCCGAGCAGCAGGTCGCGCAGCTCCCTTCGCTCGAGCCCGCGGCGGTCGAGCCAGTCGAGGATGGCCCCGTCCATCCCCCACAGCCACGCACGGAGCGCCAGGCGCAGCGCCGGCCTGGGGCCGGCGGGTCCAGCCACGCCCGCCGCCAGGCGCTCGACGGTCCGTTCGCGGACGTCGTCGATGAGCGAGCGCACGTCCGGCGAGCCCGAGCTCTCGAGCAGGCGGCGGTAGCCGTCGGCGTTGGCCTCGATCCAGGCGAGGTATGCATCGAGGCTG
This sequence comes from Thermoleophilaceae bacterium, assembly GCA_034664185.1. Taxonomy (GTDB): domain Bacteria; phylum Actinomycetota; class Thermoleophilia; order Solirubrobacterales; family Thermoleophilaceae; genus AC-37. Next base: position 1,819 of record JAXDIC010000017.1, on the reverse strand, counting down.
GCGGTCAGCTGCTGGCCGGGCGAGAGCCCCGGGTCGGGATCGGTGACCGCAGCCAGCTCGGCCGCCGCGGCGGCGAGCGTTGCCGTGAAGAAGTCGCGCTTGCTCGGGAAGTAGTGGTAGAGCAGCCCCTTGGAGATGCCGGCCGCGCGCGCGAGGTCGCTCATGGAGACCTCGTCGTACGAGCGCTCCGTGAACACGCGCGCCCCCGTTTCGAGCAGCTGGCGCCGCCGCTCGTCGACATCGAGGCGCGTGAACGCTGGCGTGCCCATCGGCGGCGACCGTAACAGCCTCGGCCGACGCGCTGACCGATGGTCAGCAGGTGAGCTGGGCGGCCACTACCGTTCCGCGGCCATGGCGCTCGATGCCGACCCCGCCGGAGAGTGCGACGTGGCCGTGGTGGGTGCGGGCATCGTCGGCCTGGCGACCGCGCGCGAGCTGGCCGAGCGCCACCCCCGCCTGTCGATCCGGGTGCTCGAGAGGGAGTCCGAGCCGGCCACGCATCAGACCGGCCGGAACAGCGGGGTGGTGCACGCCGGCATCTACTACGCGCCCGGGTCGCTCAAGGCGCGCTTGTGCGTGGAGGGCGCGCGGCTCCTGTACGACCACTGCGAGCGCCACGGCATCCCACACGAGCGCTGCGGCAAGGTGGTGGTGGCCACCGAGGCCAGCGAGCTGCCCGCGCTGGCCGAGCTCGAGCGCCGCGGCCACGCCAACCGGGTGCCCGGACTGCGGCGCCTGGACGCCGCCGAGTTGACCGAGCTGGAGCCGCACGCGCGGGGCCTGGCCGCGCTCCACTCGCCGGCGACGGGGATCGTCGACTTCGGCGCCGTGGCGCGGTCGCTGGGGCACGAGCTGGCGGAGCGGGGCGGCGACGTGGCCACGGGCTGTCCGGTGACCGGCGCGGGGCCGGCGGGCCGCCGGCTGGCGCTGCGCACACCCCGCGGGCAGGTGCGCGCCCGCCACGCGGTCTTCTGCGCCGGCCTGTGGGCCGATCGAATGGCCGTGGCCTGCGGCGGTCCAGCCGATCCCCGCATCGTGCCGTTCCGCGGCGCGTACCTGCGGCTGCGACCCGAGCGCCGCGATCTCGTTCGCGCGCTGATCTATCCCGTCCCCGATCCGCGCCTGCCGTTCCTGGGAGTCCACCTGAGCCGCCACCAAAGCGGCGAGGTCCTGATCGGCCCGACGGCGCTGCTCGCGCCGGCTCGCGACGCGTACCGCCTGCGGACGGTCAGGCCGCGCGACGTGGCAGCCACGCTGGCGTGGCCGGGCACCTGGCGCCTCGTCCGGCGCTTCTGGCGCACCGGGGCCGGCGAGCTGCGCCACGCGCTCAGCCCCCGGTCGCTGACCGCCGCGGCGGCCCGCTACGTGCCCGACCTGCGCCCGGCCGACGTGCTGGCGGGCCCGGCCGGCGTCCGCGCTCAGGCGCTCGCCCGCGACGGAACGCTGCTGGACGACTTCGCCTTCTCGCGCACCGAGCGCGCGCTGCACGTGCGCAACGCGCCCTCGCCCGCCGCCACCTCGGCGCTGGCCATCGCCCGGCTGATCGCCGATCGGGCCGAGAGCGAGCTTGGGGTGGGAGTGTGACCCCCGGGCGCCCGCGCACAACGGTGATGATGCCCGCGTACAACTCCGAGCGCACCCTGCGTGGCTCGGTGGAATCGGTGCTGGCGCAGACGGTCGGCGACCTGGAGATCGTCGTGGTCGACAACGCGTCGAGAGTCCCCGTCCGCGAGGTGCTGGCGGACGTGCGCGACCCGCGGCTGCGCATCGTGCGCCGGCGCTGGAACCTGGGAACGGCCGGGGGCCGCAACACGGCGCT
>JAXDIC010000398.1:0-6299 GCA_034664185.1 Thermoleophilaceae bacterium | reverse complement strand
CGCCCGACAGGTTGGTCTCGACATCACCGCGCCAGGCCTCCTCGGGGAACCGCTCGGCCCGGTGGATCGTGTCCACGATCCCGGCGTTGGCCACCACCGCGTCGCAGCCGCCCAGCGCCTCGATCGCCTCCGCCACGCCCGCCTCGGCGGCGGCGCGGTCGCGCACGTCGAAGGCGGCGGTGGCGGAGGCGCCAGCAACGTCGCCGAGCGGCGCGCCCGGCAGGTCGCACGCCGCCACGGCGCAGCCCTCGGCCGCCAGCGCCTCCACGATCGCGCGGCCGATGCCGCCCGCGGCGCCGGTCACCAGTACGCGCCGCCCGTCGGGCGTGGTGCTAGCCGGCATCCGCCGTCGCGCCGTCGGGCTTCTCGAGCCCGTGGCGCGCCCAGTGGCGCTCGGGGATGTCGGCCGGGTCCTTGTACCAGTACCAGGTGCAGGGGTCGCGGCCGAAGTCGTCGGGCGGGTCGCTGGGATACAGCGGGTAGCCGATCCAGCGGATCGGAAGCGACTCGTTCATGAACGAGCAGTGCGTGCAGTACAGCGGGAACCCCTCGCGCCCGTAGCTCCAGTCGTGCGCGCGCTCGGTCACCCCGAGCGCGTCCCGTCCCTCGTAGCGGCCCATCCTCACAAGCCGCTGGCCCGACCCGCAGGGGTTCATCGCGAAGGTGAACTTCTCGTCGTCCTCGCTGATGGTGAACGCGCCAGGGTGGGGGCCCGTGCCGCTGCACGAATGGGCGCGCCAGGTGGCGGCCAGCGCCTGCACGATCTTCCTGCGGTCGCGCGCGGCGATCGCCTCCACGTCGCGCTTCCAGCCCTTGCCCTGACCGGCGGTCCACGCGTCCGCCACCGCGTCCTCGCCCATCCGCTCCTGGATGAACGTGATCAGCCCCGCGATGCCCTCGACCATCAGGTCGTGCAGGTGGCGCCACTCGTGCTTCATCGCCTCGCACAGCGCACGCGCCTCGTCCACGTCGCCGCGGTCGATCGCCTCGATCGCCCGGTCCATGGTCGGCCGCGACATCTCCCGCAGCTCCTCGTCGCTGAACCACCTATCCCGCATCCCGCCTCCAGTCGTCGCCTGGGCCCGCGCGCCCCTTACCGCGTTTGGGGCATCTCAGCGCCCCACGGGTGGACGACAGCATTCTTATGCATAACCAACGCGGGTTCGCGCTGATCGAGGTGGTTGTCAGCGCGGCGCTTCTGATGGTGGTCGCGACCGGCGTCATGGCGGGCATCGACGGCTCCGCCGCGGTCTCGGGCCGCACCGAGGCTCGCACCCAGTCCAGCTCCCTGGCGCAGCAGGACCAGGACCGCATGCGCGGCATGCCCACCGCCCAGCTCATCCACTACACGGCCACCAGGACCGTGCCCGTCGCGGGGGTCAACTACAGCGTCTACTCGCAGGCCATCTGGATTCGCGACGCCAACGACACCACCAGCTGCACCACCCCGCAGGACGACAACTCGGGCGACTACCTGAAGATCACCTCACGCGTGAAGGCGCCCGGCCCCGAGCCGCCGGTTCAGCTCGACAGCCTCCTCTCCCCGCCGCAGGGGACGGCGATCAGCACGCAGGGGACCCTGGCGCTCCAGCTGACGGACCAGGCGGCCGCGCCCGTGGTGGGCCAGTCGGTGTCCATCGCCGGTCCCAACAACATGACCGTCGTGACCAACGACGCCGGATGCGCGGTGTTCGGGCTGGTGGACGCCGGCACCTACCAGGTGACGTTCAGCAGGACCGGCTGGGTGGATCCAGGCGGCGTCAGCAGCGTGGTGATGCCCACCTCGGTCACGGCCGGCAGCACGAACCTTCTCACCCACAGCTACGCGCAGGCGGGCACGATCCACGCCACCGTGGACACGGCGGTGGGCGGCACCGTGTCGGCCAGCGCGGCCAAGGCGCTCACCGTGGTCAACGGCGGAACGCCGAACGGCACGGTCACGTTCGCGGCCGTGCCGGCGACGGGGGCCAGCACGTTCGACGTCGCCGTCTACCCGTTCCCCACCGGATACGGCGTCTGGGCCGGCGGATGCACGTCGGGGGACCCGACGGTCTACGGCAAGCCGGCCGTGACCGCCACTCCCGGACCCGGCACGGTGGCCAACGCCAACGTGCGCCAGCCCTCGATCAGCCCCCAGGTCAGCGGCTACGCCATCCCCTCGGGCACCCACGCCGTCTTCACCTCCCTCTCCGCGGGCTGCGCGGAGAAGTACGTGTCGACCTACAACTCGGCGGGCAAGCTGCCCAATCCCGGCTTCCCGTACGGCACCTACAAGCTGTGCATCGACTTCAGCAACAACTGGGCACAGCTCGACAGCTTCGTCAACAACGTCCCCGCCGGCTCCACGCCCACGCTGACGATCCGCAGCACCAGCGGGGTGTGCCCGTGACCCGCCCTGGCCGGCGCCTGCGCGCCGAGCAGGCCGGCTTCACGCTGATCGAGCTGCTGGTGGCGTGCACGATCGGGACGATCGTGATGCTGGCCAGCTTCGCGCTGCTCGACAGCTCGGTGGTGCTCACCGGAAAGGTCACCGAGCGCGTGGACCGCACGCAGCGCGGGCGCCTGGCCATGGAGCTGATCGCCCGCGAGCTGCGCAGCCAGGTGTGCGTGCAGGGCGGGCAGCCGGCGATCGCCGACGGCCAGAGCTTCTCGATCACCTTCTACGCCTTCATGGGCAGCGGCGCGTTCGTGCCCGACAAGCACCAGATCTACTCGGACTCGGCCACCAACTCGCTGGTCGAGAACACGTGGAAGGGCACGGGCACGGCGCCCAACACGACGTTCCCGGCCAGTCCCACCACGACGTCCACCGTGTTGACGGACGCCACGCCTCCGGCCGGCGGAGCGCCGATGTTCGCCTACTACGCGGCCAACGCCGCGCAGCCGTTCGCGGTCCCGCTCTCGGCGGCCGACGCCGCCAACACGTCGAAGGTAACGATCGGCTTCCTCACCTACGCGTCCGGCAGGAACGCCACCGGCAGCGCCACCACGCTCCAGAACGAGGTCTTCTCGAGGAGCTCCGACCCGAACGGCCTGTTCGGCTCCACGGCACCGATGTGCGCATGAGCCTCCGCCTGCCCTCAAAGCTGCGGGACGAGTCGGGCTACGCGCTCGTCGGCGTGCTGATGTTCCTGATCGTCGGCACGATCTTCGCCACGGCCGCCTTCGTGGCCACCACCGGAGACATCACCACGAGCGCCCGCGACAGGCAGGCCAAGGAGGCGTACTCCGCGGCCGAGGCCGGGCTCAACTACTACCTCTTCCGCCTGAGCCAGAACAACGCCTACTGGACCAACTGCGACCAGGTGGCCGCTCCCAACAACACCGAGGCCAACCCGGTCAACCTGGCCGGCGCGACCACCCTGCGCTGGCGCAACGTGCAGGGCACGGCCACGCAGTACGCGATCGAGCTGCTGCCGCAGAACGGCGCGGCCCAGTGCCTGCCCGGCGCGTCGGCCACGGCCACCATGCTCGACGGCGCCAGCGGCACTATGCAGATCCGCTCGACCGGCAAGTCGGGCGGCGTGCGGCGAACCATCGTGCAGACCCTCCGCCGCACGGGCTTCCTCGACTACCTCTACTTCACCGACTTCGAGACCGAGGACCCGCAGGTCACCTCCAGCGCCCAGGTCTGCAACGTCTATCGCCGGGCTGGGCGCTCCAGCAACTGCCCGTCCATCGTGTTCGCGAACGGGGACGTCGTCAACGGCCCGCTTCACACCAACGACGACATCCTCGTGTGCGGCTCGCCGACCTTCGGTCGCACCAGCGCGGACATCGTCGAAGTGTCCGGCCCCGCGCCCGGATACGCGTCCGGCGGCTGTGCGGGAACCCCTAACTTCAAGGGCACGTTCCGCACGGACGCGAAGCTGCTCAGCCTGCCGGCCACGAACAGCACGCTCGCCTCGGTGGCCTCGGCCGGCTATCTGTTCACCGGCATCACCACCATCACGCTCAACAGCTCGTCGATGAGCGTGACCAACGGTGGGACCACCACGGTCAAGAGCCTGCCGGCCAACGGCGTGATCTACGTCAAGAACGGCGCCAGCTGCAGCGCCGCGTACAGCGGCACCCAGACCTACAACGAGCCGGTCGGCTGCGGCAACGTGTACGTCCAGGGCACGTACACGGGCAATCTCACGATCGCCGCGGAGCGCGACATCATCGTCAACGGCGACGTCAAGCGCAACGGCAACTACCTGCTCGGGCTGATCGCCAACGGCTTCGTACGCGTCTACCACCCGATCTCGGGCTCGTGCGGCGATACGGCCTCGGGCCCGTTCGGCCCGTCCCTCACCAACGTGCAGATCGACGCCGCGATTCTCACGCTCCAGCACTCGTTCATCGTCGACAACTACAAATGCGGCACGCCGCGCGGCACGCTCACCGTGAACGGCGCCATCGGCCAGTCGTTCCGCGGCCCCGTGGGCACCGGCGGCGCGTCGATCGCCACCGGCTACGTCAAGAGCTACAACTACGACGACCGCCTGCGCGTGGTCAGCCCGCCGTACTTCCTCGATCCGATCTCGTCCGCCTGGCGCAGGATCCGCTTCAACGAGCAGGTTCCGCCGCGACAGGGCGGCTGACGGAGGCACATCTCCGGCGCTGCGCTTAGAGTGCGCGGCCCATGGGAGGCTCAACCCGGATCAGGCGCCGCCTGGCGGCGACCGCGATGGCGGCCGCGGCCCTGCTGCTCGTGCCCGCCGCCTCGGATGCCCAGGCTGCGGTCACGCTCACCGCCTCGGCCGCGCCCAAGGAGATCGTCTTCGGAGGGTCCACGACGATCTCCGGCCAGTTGAGTGGCGCGGTCCCGCCGGGCCCCCACGCGATCGAGCTGCAGGCCAGCCCCTATCCCTACACGGCGCCCTTCCAGACCGTGACCACGGCCGCGACCGGCGCCGACGGCTCGTACTCGATCGCCGCGGTCAAGCCGGACCGCAACACCCGCTACCGCGTCGTGTCCACGGACCCCACGGCAGCGGCACAGAGCCCGGACGTGCCGGTAACCGTGGACGAGAAGCTGCAGACGCATATTCGCTACCTGCCGCTCGGGCGGGCGCGGCTCACGGTCTCGAGCGCTCATCCCACCGATCTGGCCTGGGGCGGTCGCTCCGCCTACTGGTTCGTGGCCCAGGGCTCGCCCCGCTTCAAGGTGGTGCGCCAGACGCGCACGACCCAGGACAGCAAGGGCGTCACGCACCTGTCCGCCGACTTCGCCGTACCCGCCGGGCACTTCCGCTACCTGGTCTGCTTCTCCGCGCCCAACCAGCTGGCCATGGGACCGGCCGCCGCTCACAGCACCTGCCATCGCCACGACTTCACGCGCAAGGCCGCCCTCCCGCCCCCGCTCACCGCCACCTTCCTGGGCGGCCGGGGCAGCGGCCCCGCCGGGTTCCCGTTCGCGTCGCGGATCGCGTCGGCGCGGCGCTACCTGGCGGGCAGGAGCGGGTACACGGCGTTCGCGGTGGTCGACAGCCAGGGTCGGGTCGGCGGGGTGAACGTTCACAGGCGCTTCGTCACCGCCAGCGTGGTCAAGGCGATGCTGCTGGTCGCCTACCTGCGCAAGCTGGCGGCGGCCCACCGGGGACTGGACTCGAACAGCAGATCGATCCTCTACCCGATGATCCACGTGTCCGACAACAACGCCGCCTCCGCCGTCTACGGGCGCGTGGGTGACGGCGGGCTGTATCGCCTCGCGCACGCGGCGGGCATGACCGACTTCTCGGTGTCGGGGTCCTGGGGCAACGCCCAGCTGAGCGCGTTCGACCAGTCGCGCTACTTCTTCCGTATCAACAACCTCCTTCCACGCCAGTTCCGCGGCTACGCGCGCGGGCTCCTGTCGGGCATCGCCGGGTACGAGAGCTGGGGCATACCGCGCGTGGCACGGCCGCACGGCTGGCGCGTGTTCTTCAAGGGCGGCTGGCGCAGCACGGGTCGCGGCCAGCTGGTGCACCAGATCGGCCGGCTGGAGCGAGGGAGGACGGTCTTCTCGCTGGCCGTGATGACCGACGGAGATCCGTCGATGGGCTACGGGATCACCACCATCCAGGGGGTCACCGCGCGCCTCCTCGCCGGACGGGCGCCGCCCGCATCGCACGCGCGGACGCTGGGCCCCGGCGGCGGCTAGTGTTGCTCGCGCGACGCGAGCCGCTCTGAGAGCCGCGGCGCTAGATGGCCACCCAGCTCCCACTCCGAGCGGCGCTCGCCGCCGTCTGCGTCGCCGGGGTGATCGCATGCGCCGTCACCTACGTCGCCGATGTCCGCCTCCACGACGCGCTCGCGGAGTTCGGGCGGACCCG
>JAXDIC010000156.1:0-3198 GCA_034664185.1 Thermoleophilaceae bacterium | reverse complement strand
CGCCCGGGTCCTCGCTGATCGCGCGAAGTCCGCATGGCCTCATGGTCGGCGAGCCCAGGGTGACCCGTCATCGCCTGGATCCGACGAACAGCCTGGACCTCGACCGGCCGTCGCGAGCCCTTCGCTCCGGCCTGATGCGGGTCGCCCGGTCGTCGTTGTGAGGTCAGCCATCGGCCCCGGAGATGCCGCGCGCCGGTGAACGCCCGAATCACCGAAACCCTGTGAGGCGCGCTCACCAGCCCAGGCCGGAGCCTTCAGGCATCCGGACAGTCAGGAAGCGGAGGCTCGAATGTCGAAGCACCTCAGACTCAGACGAAACTGGCGGCGAGCTCGCCGCCTCTCCGGAGGCTCGGTCAGCCGCGTCCTCCGCGCCCGCCACCTGACGTTGAAAGCGCTCGGGCGCCGGCTCGCGATTCCCGCGCTGATGATGGCTTCAGCATCGGCCACGCAGCGCAGCCGCTGCCGGTTCCTGGCGGCATCGACATGGACGCCGATCGCCGCGCCGAACGGTTCGGGACGGCTGACGACTGCTGAATCACCGGGATCTGGCGATGACGCATCACTCGCGGGCTGGCGAGGATCCAGTTGCGAGTTATCGACCCGAGGAGAACGAAGTCCATGTCCGATATCAGCAACGGCCGCACTCCTGTGCACGCCGTCACCGCCGCTGACCTGGGCGCGGCAGCCGGCCCTAGGCCGTCGGCCGATCCCCGCCGCTGGCGCGCGCTGATCCTGCTGTGCGCAGCTCAGTTCATGGTTGTGCTGGACGGGTCGATCGTCAACGTCGCGCTGCCGTCGATTAAGACCGCGCTCCACTTTTCGCAGGCCAGCCTGCCGTGGGTCGTGAACGCCTACACCCTAACGTTCGGAGGCTTCCTGCTGCTGGGCGGGCGCGCGGCCGACCTGCTCGGCCGGCGGCGTGTGTTCATGGTCGGCCTGGTCGTCTTTTCGGCTGCCTCTCTGGCCGGCGGCCTGGCCCAGTCCGAAGGCTGGCTGATCGTGGCCCGCGGCATCCAGGGCCTGGGGGCGGCCATCCTTTCCCCCGCCGCCCTGTCGATCATCACCACGACCTTCACCGAGGGCAGCGAGCGCAACCAGGCGCTGGGCATCTGGGGCGCGTTGGCCGGCGGTGGGGCGGCCGCCGGAGTGCTCCTCGGCGGCGTGCTGACCACCGGAATCGGCTGGCGCTGGGTGCTGTTTGTCAACGTGCCGATCGGCGTGCTGGCGATCGCGCTCGTCCCGCGGCTGATCGCTGAGAGCCGGGCGTCGGAGCAGCACGCCGGCTATGACGTGGCTGGCGCGGTTTCGATCACCGGCGGATTGATGCTGCTGGTCTACACGCTGGTCAAGACCAGCGCCTGGGGCTGGGGGTCGACGCGAACGATCGGGCTGCTCGCCGCCGCGGCTGCGCTGATCGCAGGTTTCGTGTTGATCGAGTGGCGCACGCGTTCGCCGCTGATGCCGTTGCGGATCCTCCGTAATCGGTCGGTGGCCAGCGCGGACGCGGTGGGGCTGCTGGTTGGCGCCGCGCTGTTGTCGATGTTCTTCTTCCTCTCGCTGTTTCTACAGCAGGTGTTGCATTACTCGGCGCTGCGAACTGGCGTCTCCTACCTGCCGCTGGCCGTCGGCATCATCATCGCGTCGGGCGTCGCGTCGGGACTGACCACCCGGCTTGGCGCCAAGCCCGTGCTGGTCGCCGGCTTGCTGGCGCTCGCCGGCGGGATGGTCTGGTTCAGCAAGGTGCACGTGCATGGCAGCTACGTCAGCGACGTGCTTGGCCCGTCGCTGATCGTCGCCGTGGGTCTCGGCTTCTGCTTTGTCCCGCTGACGATCCTCGCTGTGAGCGGCACGACCGACGCCGACGCTGGACTCGCCTCGGGCCTGATCAATACCGCCACGCAGGTGGGCGCGGCGATTGGCCTGGCCGTCCTTGCGACGATCGCCACCTCACGCACCGACAGTCTGCTGCGCGCCGTCCACGGTGCGCACTCGGCGCTGGCCGGCGCGCTCACCGAAGGCTTCTCGCGCGCGTTCATCGTGGGAGCCGGGTTCGCCGTGCTCGGCATCGTCCTGGCGCTGCTGTTCGTCCAGAACAGCCGCCCGGCCGCGGGCGACGAGATCGCCAGCGCAGACGCCGAGGGGTCGCTGGCGACCACCGCGGCGTAAGGTCGCGACCCTTGAACCACTACCCCGACGGAATCGAGCGATTCGATGAGCGACATGGCAGGTAAGCAGCGAAGTGCGGTTGTGTTCGGAGCGCGCAATCTGGGCCGCGCGGTCATCGAGCTGCTGGTGAGCGACGGGTGGGCGGTGACGGGGGCGGCGCGGTCGCAGAGCACCCTGGACGGCATCAGCGCGGCCGGCGCGCTCGCGCTGAAGGCCGACGTGACGGACCCCGCGAGCGTGTACGGCGTGTTGGAGCAGGCGGCCGCTGCTCACGGTGGAGTCGAGCTCGTGCTGAACGCGGCCGCCGCGTACGGCGGCGAGCGCACCGGGCCGTTCGGCGGCGGCCCGATCGCCGAGGCCGACCTCGACGGCTTTGACTCGTGGGCAGCGGCTCCGGCTCGCTCGGCCTTCTCGTTCCTGTCCGCCAGCGGACGATTCGCGATCGCCCAGGGCCGGGCCGCGACTCTGGTGCAGGTCACCGGCGGCTCGACACGGCGCGCGATGGCGGGCCGCGGTCTGTGGGCGGCAGGATCGTTCGGCGTGCGAGCGATCACCAACGCGGCCGCGCTCGAGCTGCGCCCTCACGGCATCCAGGTCGCGTTGCTCATCGTCGACGCGGGCATCCAGCCGCTCGACGGGTCCACCCGCGCCGGTGTCTCGCCGGAAGCGCTGGCCGACCCGCGCAGGATCGCCGATGCCGCCCTGTTCCTCGCCAACCAGGACGCGCGCTGCGCGATACACGAGCTCCAGCTCACCCCGCTCGCCGAGAACTGGACGCCCTGAACGGTGCCCGCACCGATCTGGCACTCGACGTGTACAGGCCACGAACGTCCGCTGCCCCCACGTTGGCTCTCGCGTTCGCTGAGAAAGCAAAAGCGCACACCCGGGCGACGCGGGCATCCGCCGCGCGCTCGCTCGCTCTCCTCGGCCGGGCGATGTCGATCGAAGAGGATCGAGGGGACCGAGCTGATGCGCAGCCACCAGGTCGGCCATGAACGCGCCTGAACTCAGCGGCGATTTGTCCGAGGCGCA
>JAXDIC010000396.1:0-5274 GCA_034664185.1 Thermoleophilaceae bacterium | reverse complement strand
CAACGACAACGACCCCTACGACGACGTGCAGTACGGGCACGGCTCCGGAGAGGCGCGTGGCGGAGCGGGCGAGGTCAACAACGGCGGCAACTCCAGCCCCTGCCCCAACTGCATGATCACGCCGTTTCGGGTGGGCGACTCGTTCGTGGCCGACGCCAACCGGTTCGCGCAGGCGGCCCTCTACGCGGTCGACAACGACTTCCAGATCATCCAGGAGGCGCTCGGCACGCTGAACAACACTCACCTGGCCCGGCAGGCGGTGGACTATGCGTACAAGCACGGCGTGCCGGTCATCGCGTCGGCCGCGGACGAGGCCGCCCAGCACCACAACTACGTGTCGTCCCTGCCGCACACGATCGTGGTCAACTCGGTCAACAAGTACCCGACCCAGGGCGCGAACACGCCCGACGGCTCGCCCTTCCAGTTCGGCATCGACCTACCGGAGGAGAACCCGAAGAGCTACCTGACCTTCAACGGCTGCACCAACTTCTCGGCCAAGATCACCGCGTCGATCCCCAGCTCGAGCTGCTCGTCCAACGCCACCGAGGTCGCCGGGGGCATTGCGGGGCTGATCTACAGCGCAGCGCTCAACGCCCACGATCAGGGCGCGTTGCCGGCCAACCCCAACTGCCACCTGGTCAACGGCCACCAATGCCCGATCACGGCCAACGAGATGCGCCAGCTGATCGCCACCGGCGGGTTCGCCGGCCAGTCGCAGGTCGACGACGTGAACTTCACCACCAGCTCGCTGGCCAGCCCCACGCCGGAGCCGGCCTGCGGCGTCGCGGCGCCGCCCGGCTGCACCGACCCGAACGGCGCGCTTCAGGCCAACGTGAACGGGGTGCGGCCGGTCACCTCGCCGCCGGACAGCCGCAGCTACCCGGCCCGGAAGGGCCCGGACCAGTTCTACGGCTACGGACGCGTCAACGCATACCGGGCTGCGCACGAGGCGTCGCTCGGGCACGTGCCGCCGGAGGTGGAGATCACCTCGCCGGACTGGTTCGCGCAGGTCGATCCGGCGAAGGCGACGGCCGACGTGAAGGCGCAGGTCTGGGCGCGCGGACAGGCGTATACGTGCAAGGTGCTGGTGGCGCCGGGGTCCTACCCGAACAACGATCCCACCCCGACGGGTGACTTCGAGCAGCTCAGCGGAACCCAGATCCCGGCCGGTGGCTGCGATGGAACGACCTCGCACACGGCGCCCATCGACGGCACCGTGGCCGCCATGGACATCGCGCATCTCAAGACGCGCTTCCCGATCGACGCCACCACGAGCAGCTTCCGCGGCCGCGAGACGGGCGACGGCGCGGGCCAGACGTCGAACGGCCGGCCCAACAGCGAGCCCTACGGCTTCACCGTGCAGGTGGTCGCGACGACCGTTTCCGCCTCGCCACAGGCAACGGGCAACGACCGGCGCAACATGTACCTGCACCGCGACCAGGACATGGTGGACGGCTTCCCGAAGACGTTCCCGAGCGACGGCGCCTCGTCGCCGACCTTCGCCGACTTGAACGGCGACAACAAGAACGAGCTGATCTTCGGCACCGGCGACGGGATCGTGCACGCCATGAGGCCCGACGGGACGGAGCTGCCCGGCTGGCCCGTGCACACCGACCCGCTGCCGCTGCACATCGGGCACGCCTTCCAGAGCGGGGAGGTGGACCAGAACTCGTACGGCGCGCTCCTCGCGTCGGTGGCGGTGGGCGACCTCAACCGTGACGGGTCGCCGGAGGTCGTCGCCTCCGACTTCGAGGGCAAGGTCTACGCGTGGGATGCCAGCGGCCACCTGGAGTGGCAGAAGGAGGCCAACCCCGCCTTCTCCGGCAAGCCGTTGAGCCCGTTCGTGAACGTGCGCAAGGGGAACTTCAACCGCACGGAGCACGGCTTCATCGCCTCGCCGGTGCTGGCCAACCTGGCCGGCGTGAAGGGCGGGCCGCTCGACGTGGTCGCCGCGGGCATGGACCGCCATGTCTACGCCTTCGGCCCGGACGGCTCCACCGTGCCCGGCTTCCCCGTGCTGGTCGTCGACCACAGCAAGGTCGCCTCGATCGACCCCACCACCCACCGGGTCAACTTCGACCTGACGAAGACCGGCAGCAGCAGCGACGACCTGAGCACCGACCAGGGGGCGATCATCGACACGCCCGCCGTGGGCGACCTGAACGGCGACGGCAAGCCGGAGATCGTGATCGGCACCAACGACCAGTACCGGGCAGGAGACGGCAACGAAGGGCCCACCAACAGCTCCGGCAACCTGAGCTACATGGCGCTGGGCCAGTCCGGCCTGCTCTCGGGCGGCAACACGCGCCTGTTCGCACTCAAGAACACGGGTGACTCCGATGGCAACCCCAACACGACGGACTGGAGCGCGTGGGCGCATCCCGTCCCGCTGGGGCTGCTGCAGACCGGCCTACTGCCGGTCGTGGGCGAGGGGGTGAGCGGCGCGCCGGTCATAGGCCCGGCCACCATGGACTGCGGCGCCAACGGAGGCGTGGGCCCGAAGGTCGGGGCCATCCCCAACAACGGCTTCGGCTACATCCTCAACAAGGACGGCACTTCGTGCCTGGGACAGGACAGCGGCGGCAAGTACAACACGCTGCAGACCGACACCGGCAGCGGCGGGCCCAGTGGCCAGACCGACCGCCCGAACTTCCCGGCCCTGGGACACCCGGCGTTCGGGAACTTCGCGGGCGGGATCTCCTTCCTGGCGCCCGTCACCGGCCTGCTGCGCGCGCTGGACGTCGTGTTCCCCGAGTACCAGACGGGCAGCCAGGACTTCGTTGGCGCCTGGGATCCGATCAGCGGCAACTACCGGACCGGGTTCCCCGCCCGGGAGAACGACCTCCAGTTCCTCACTGGCCCGTCGGTCGCGGACATCGACGGTCAGGCGGGCGAGGAGGTGCTCGAGGGCTCGGCGTCCCTGGACCTCCAGGCGTACAACGCGCAGGGGCAGCCGGTCAGCAGCGCGTGGCCCAAGCTGTCGTCCGGTTGGATGGTGGCCAACCCGCTGATCGGCTCGTTCGGCACGACCGACACCGACCCGGCCGCGCGCAAGACCATCGTCTCCATGACCCGCGACGGGATCCTGTTCGCTTACAAGACGACAGCTCCGTCGTGCTCGCCGGGGTCGTGGCCGCGGTTCCACCACGACATGGCCAACTCCGGCGAGTACGACCGCGACGCGACCGATCCGGGGGCGCCGACCAGCCTTGCCTACTCGTCGCTCGGTCTGTCGTTCAAGGCGCCGGGCGACGACCTGCTGTGCGGCAAGCTCAATCACTACGAGGTGCGCGAGTCGGACAGCCCGATCGACAACGCCAACTTCGACCAGGGCGACCTGATTCCGCAGAGCGTCGTCCCCAAGGACCCCGGCCAGACGGACGCGATCGCGCTGGGCGGGAGCCTCAAGAAGTACGTGGCGGTACGCGGGGTCGACGAGCAGGGCAACGTCGGGCCCGCGGCCGCGGTGGCCACCGGAGCTGCCGGCGGCGGTGGCGGGGCCGGCAACGGCAACGGCAACGGCGGCGGTGCTACCGACGTATGCGGCGACGCCAACGCGCCCACCAGCTCGATCGGGCGGCATGGCGTGAAGAGGACCAAGAAGGGCCTGATCGTCAGCGGGCTCACGACCGACACTGGCTGCATCTCGCTGCCGGCCCGCAACGCGGTGGCCGTCTCGGTCTCGCTGGCCAAGCGGGTGCGCGGCGGCTGCCGCTTCCTCCAGGCCGGCGGCAAGTTCTCCAAGACGCGCAGCTGCCGGAAGGCCACCAAGCTGCCGGCCACGGGCAAGTACTCACTCGCCACGCACTCGCTCACGTGGACGTTCCACAGCGCCGCCAAGCTGAAGCCCGGCAAGTACATCCTCGACGTGCGCGGGGTGGACCAGAGCGGCAACGCCGAGCGCAAGAGCACCGGGCGTAACCACAAGGTCTTCAGGGTCCGCTGAGCTCCGCCGCGTAGCCCCGCACCGCCAGCGCGCCCTCCACGGTCAGCCCGAGCAGCCGGTCCAGCGAGCGCTCGTCCACCGCGTGCACCGGAAGGTCGCCGTGCACCCAGATGTCGCCGGAGCGGGTGCACCCGAACCGCACCAGCCGCGTCTGGCGGTTCCAGCGCAGGAAGACCCACGGATCGAGTCCGTCCTGCGCGGGCAGCGCGAACGCCTGGGCCCGCAGCAGCTCGTCGGCTATCCGGAGGCCCAGGTCGAGCGGATGGCCGCCGGCGGTCTCGGGCCTCAGCGTCACGCCCCATTCGGCGTGCCCCAGCCGGCGCGTCTCGCCCGGCAGGGCGGCCACGTACTCGTCCACGACGTCCACGGCTGCCATGCGGCCAGACTGTACGGTCATGCGCGCGCTGGTCCAGCGGGTGAGCTCCGCCTCGGTGGCGGTCGACGGCGCGAGCGTCGGGGCGATCGGCCGCGGGCTGGTGGTGCTGCTCGGTGTCCGCCGCGGCGACGACGCCCAGGCGGCCGAACGGATCGTGCGCAAGCTGCTGGCGCTGCGCGTCTTCGAGGACGACGACGGGCGGATGAACCTGGCCGCCGCTGACGTGGGCGCCCAGTTCCTCTGCGTCAGCAACTTCACGCTCTACGGCGACACGCGCAGGGGCAACCGACCCAGCTTCGTGGACGCGGCACCGCCGGAGGAGGCCGAGCCGCTCTACCAGGCCGTGCGCGACGGCCTGGGGGCGCAGGGCGGCCGGTTTGGCGCGCGGATGGCGCTGGAGCTGGTCAACGACGGCCCGGTGACGCTCCTGATCGAGTCCTGAGCAGGGCGCATTCGGGGTATACGAACGGCCCGCCCGCCGTCGATTCAAACCGGATCAACCCAAGGGAGATCCAATGAAGAAGCTCGAACTCCGACGGCGCAATCCCGCGCTGATCGTCTCGATGGTCGCGCTGGTGATGTCGCTGGGCGGGACCGGGTACGCGGCGATGTCGCTGCCCAAGAACAGCGTCGGCGCGAATCAGCTCAGGTCCGCCGCCGTGAACTCGAAGAAGGTCAAGGACGGCTCGCTCCGCCTGGCCGACTTCGCCGGCAGCGACCGCCCGCTGCTCAAGGGCGACACCGGTCCGCGCGGACTCACGGGCACCAACGGGACCAACGGGACTGACGGCACCAACGGCGCGACCAACGTGGTCGCCCGAACCGGCGACGGACCCGACTTCTCCGCGCCCGGCGAGTCGTTCCATACGGTCTCGTGCCACACCGGTGAGCGTGCGGTTGGCGGCGGCGGCTACGTGGCCGGCGTGACGGATCCTGGCGACTACATCCAGGA
>JAXDIC010000365.1:0-28067 GCA_034664185.1 Thermoleophilaceae bacterium | reverse complement strand
GTCGCGAAGCACGACTCGACCTGCGAGACCATGTTGCGGGCGTTGGACTTCGCGTCCGCATCCTGGCCCTTCTCCTGCTGGCCCAGGAAGGCCGGCAGGGCAATCGCGGCAAGAATGCCGATGATCAGGATTACGACGAGCAGCTCGATAAGCGTGAAGCCGCTCTCCTCAGTCTGAATACGCTCGCGGAGCTTCCGCAGCATGTTCCAGTCCTCCTTGGATGGTTTGCGCCAGCTCCGCTGGCCCTAACTAGCGGG
The DNA here is from genome assembly GCA_034664185.1 of Thermoleophilaceae bacterium. Taxonomy (GTDB): domain Bacteria; phylum Actinomycetota; class Thermoleophilia; order Solirubrobacterales; family Thermoleophilaceae; genus AC-37. The sequence continues at coordinate 27,810 of JAXDIC010000365.1, read as the reverse complement.
AGGTATCGGGTGTTAGGGCGTTGGCCTTTAGCTCAAATTCCCTGCGTGGGGCTGATATCGCGGATGCCAGCGGGAAACCCGGGCTGGGACTGGTCCCGGGAGGGGGGTAAAGAGGCGGCACAGACTGCGCCCGCTCGTGAGGAGGCTCGCTTTACCCGCCGCCTGCGCGGTGCTCGTCACGTGCGCGACACCGGCAACCGCGGCACCGCTCAGCGCGCTGCCCAGGCTGAGCCCGGCGTTCAGCTCCGCCACGCCCGATTACACGGTGCGCTGCCAAGCGGGTCAGCCGGTGCAGCTGACGGTCGACCCGCCGCGGCACACCCGGGTGGCCGTGGCGGGCGGCAAGGCACGGAGCGGCCGCTTCACCGCCTCGATCGACCTCGCGCCCGGCCGCGCCGTCGCGCTTCGCTTCATCGGGGCGGGCGGAACCCGCATATATGGCGTGCGCTGCCTGCCGCCGGACTTCCCCGCCTGGCACGCGCAGCGGACGGGCACGCCCCAGGCCTGCTGGTACCTGGTCACGCCGTACATCAAGCCGTATCCGGGCTACCCGCCGGGACCTGGCTACGCGGCGATCTTCGACTCGCACGGCGTACCGGTGTGGTGCTGCTGCGGCAGCGCGCGCCGGCTCCTCGGGGGCGACCGGTCCGAAGGCTCAGTTGTGCCGGCCCGCCGTGTGCCGGTGCTTGCGCTTGCTCCTGTGCGGCTTGTGGGTGGGGGCCCGCGTGCACGGCGAATGTGACTCCACCGATTGCGTCACGCCGTCGCGGTAGGTGAACTCGAGCGTCATCGCCCAGTAGCCCACCGACGGGCAGCTGGGCGGGGTGCGGTTGTACGCCCGCCCCCCGCGCGTGTACGGCGAGAACTCGAAGTGGAGGCTCTTGAACGGCGTGAACGGATCCGGCGGCGGCGCACCCGGGATCGGCGGGAAGTTGGTCGTCGTCGTGTTGCCCTGGATCTTCGTGTGGTCCACGGGCCTGAGCGCCGGGATGTCCTCGTTCTGCCCGACGGCGAGGATCTCGTCCTGGTTGTTGAAGTCCGTGATGTCCGTCTGGGTGTAGCGCGGAAACGGGCCGCTGCCTCCGGTGTCGCTGATCGCGACCGCGGTGCCGATCTTCGAGTCCGGCGGGCAGGCGGCCGCGCCCTGGAGCATCAGCTGCGCATCCGATGCGTGGCACTGAGGCGGCACGCTCGTGTCGATGTGCGATCCGGCCGGAGAGTGCACGACCATCTTTGCGACGGCGTGCGGCTTCTGGCTCGGGTTCTCGGGGTTCTGGAACACGAAGTTCAGCACGAGCCCCGTCGAAGCTCCCGGCACGGTCGACGTGTAGGTCAGGCTGCCGACCTGCCGCGGAACAGCCGCATCCGCGGCCGCGCCCCCGGCGAGCGCCATTGCCGCGATCGCCGCGGCCGATGCCACGGCCTTCGTGAGCATGCGTCTGTCTCGCATTTCCCACCCCCCTGATCGACTCGGCGAAGGGGCGTCGCCTCGGCTCCCCCTTCCCGCTGATGCCGTTGGAAAATGACGATCGCCTGGACACTCCACAACAGGGAGCACCCCGAAACGGCACCCTGAACTTTCAGGCGAACGGCGCTGCGACCCGCGACGAATCGAACCTCGGCACGAGAACCTGCGACGCGGCGGCTTCCGACGAAAGCCCACTGACGGACTCGAACCGTCGACCCCTTCCTTACCATGGAAGTGCTCTACCAACTGAGCTAAGTGGGCGAGCGCTGGAGGGTAACGGCAGAGGCCGTCGCCGCCTACCAGCGGGTGCTAGGGCGCCAGCGTGGCGATGTAGGCCAATCCACGCGCGACGTAGCGCTGGGTCTCCGGGAACGGAGGAACGCCATGGTAGTGCTGCACGTTGCCCGGGCCGGCGTTGTACGCGGCCATGATCAGGTTCGGGTGGTTTCCGAACATCGCCTGGAGGTTCTTCAACAGGGCGCCGGCCGCGAAGATGGCGTCGGCGGGCTGGTAGGGGGATATAACGCCGTCCCCGTTCGCGTCGACGCCGTATGCGCCCCAGGTGTTGCCGCAGCTGGCCTTCGTGCAGATCTGCATCGGTCCCGAGCAGCAGTGCGCGCTGTTCACTCCCGACGCCACGCCGGGAAGCGTCGAGCGGCCGTGGTCGGACTCGTTCTTTCCGATCGCGGCCAGGATCCGCCAGCTGACGCCGTTGGCATCGCCCGCGGCGTGGTAGAGCCGCAGGTATTCGGACGGGATGTCGGCGGCGCCGGCACCGCCCGACGAGGACACGGGGTTATCGGGCACGGGAGTGGGCTGGGGCGGCGGCGAGCTGTGCCGTGGTCGCGCCTTCTTCTTCTTCTTTTTCTTCTTGGCCTTCTTCTTGGCGGCAGCCACGCTGGAGCGGTTCGCCTTGGGGGCGGCGGACGCGTGCGGAGAGGAGCCGCCCGTGGGGATGGACGGGTTCGGGCGGGTCGTGCTGGAGGGCGCCGACACGCCGCCCGACGAGCTGGCGGAGGCGGCCGCCGGCCACGCGCAGGCAGCGACAGCGACGACGAGACAGAGCAGGCGGCGACCTCGGGAGGGCATTCGCCAGGCATCGGTGGTTGACGGGACGACCGCAAATCCGGCCGGCCCGCTTAGGACAGATGGCTAGGCGTGCGCCGTCTCAGCCCGCGGCGGCGGCGCAGCGATCGCACAGCCCCACGACGACGACCTGGGCGGTGTCGGGGCTGTGGCCGGCCGCACGGGCAGCTCGGAGCGCGCCGTCGGCTCGCACGGTGGCGTCCAGGTCGACGACTCGGCCGCAGCGGCGGCACGCGAAGTGCTGATGGTCCTCGGCCCGCGGGTCCCAGAGCACGGGCCCCCCGCCCACCTCGACCCGCCGCGCCACCCCCAGCTCCTCGAACAGCTCGAGCGTGGCGTAGACAGTGGGCAGGGAGACGCCCGGCAGCCTGTCGCCGGCCTCGCGGAGGAGCTCCTCCGCGGTGGTGTGGCGGCCGAGGTCGCGCAGCGTGCGGTGCAGGATCAGCCGCTGCGAGGTGACCCGTTGCCCGCGCGCGCGCAGGGCGGCCGTCAGCTCGGAGTCGTGGGTGCGTGTCGCGGTCTTCGTGCTCATGGGAAGTTCTTAGGGACACCTAATCTTAACAGACTTGCTATAGTAAACTCGATGGCAACCGCGGTTCGGACACTCATCTCGGGCTGGCGCAGCGGTAGCGAGCGTCAGCGGGTGCTCCAGGTGGTGCAGCCCGGCCTGATCGGGCTGATCGACGGCACGCTCTCCACGCTGGCGCCGCTGTTCGCCGCTGCCTACATCGCGGGATCGCGAGCGGCCCTTTTGGTGGGACTCGCCACAGCCCTGGGCGCCGCGATCAGCATGGGGCTCTCGGAGGGGCTGTCGGACGACGGCACCCTGACGGGCCGTGGCGGCTCGCTGACGCGCGGCATGATCACCGGCCTGGCCACGTTCATGGGCGGGGCGGCGCACACGATGCCGTTCCTGATCGGCAATGTGGACCAGGCGCTGGCGGTGGCGTACCCGGTGGTCGCGTGCGAGCTGATCCTGATCGCCTGGGTGCGCAGACGCTTCCTCCAGGTGTCGCTGGCCACGTCGCTCGTCCAGGTCAGCCTTGGCGGCGCGATCATCGCCGGCGTGGGCGTCGCGCTCGGCCACGCGTAGGCCACGGCACGGCGCCGGCTCGCTGCTACCTTACGTAAACGTAAGGTTGACTTGAACGTAGCCGCCCGAACATCACGACTGCGCCCCGGCGTGCACGCCGACCACGCCCATTACAAGTGGTGGGCGCTGTCCTGTACCAGCGTGGGCATGCTCCTCGCCACGCTCAACTCGGGGACGCTGATCATCGCGCTGCCCGACCTCGAGCGCTCCCTGCACACCAGCCTGCTGCAGCTGGTGTGGGTGATCCTGGCCTACATGATCGCCTCCACCGTGCTGGTGCTCACGGCGGGCCGGCTGTCTGACCTGTTCGGGCGCAAGAAGGCGTACCTGGCCGGCTTCGCGATCTTCGCCGCCGCGTCCCTGGGCGCCGGGTTCTCGGGCGACGGAACCGAGCTGATCCTCTGGCGCATCCTCCAGGGCATAGGCGGTGCGTTCCTGTTTGCCAACTCGTCGGCGCTGGTCACCGACGCCTTCCCGCGCGACCAGCTGGGCCTGGCGATGGGCACCAACACGATGGTGGCCGCGGTAGGCCTCGTGCTCGGACCCGTGCTGGGCGGTCTCCTGGTGTCGATCTCCTGGCACTGGGTGTTCTGGTTCAACGTTCCGCTGGCGCTGGCCGGAACCGTCTGGGGCGCGCTGGTGCTGCGCGAGCTGGGCAAGCCCGACACCATGCGAGGGCTGGACCTGCTCGGCACCGCAGCGTTCGTGGTGGGACTCACCGGTCTGGTGCTCGGGGTCTCGCGCGGCGGCCTGTCGGGCTGGAGCGATCCGATCGTGATCGGCGGCCTGGTGGCCGCGGCCGTCCTCCTGCCCGCCTTCGTCGCCATCGAGCGGCGCGTACGGGCGCCCATGCTCGACCTCACGATCTTCAACAACCGCATGTTCTCCGCCGCCACGGCCGCCGCGTTCATCAACGGGCTGTCGCGCTTCGCCCTGATGTTCCTGTTCGTCTTCTACTTTCAGGGCGCGCAGGGCGACGACCCGATCACCGCCGGGATCAAGCTGTCGCCCATGGCCATCGGGATGCTGGTGTCCTCGCCACCGGCCGGGCTGTGGGCGGACAGGCGCGGCTCGCGCACGCTCGCGGCGTTGGGGATGGTCGTGGGCGCGGTGGGCCTGGCGCTGATGACCACCCTCCAGCCGCACTCGCCCTACTGGCAGAGCTCGCTATGGCTGTTCATCGTCGGCGTCGGCTCCGGCATGTTCAACAGCCCGAACACCGCCGCGATGATGGGCACTGTGCCGGCGAACCGCCGCGGCATCGCGGCCGGGACCCGCACGATGCTCCAGAACACGGGCGCCGTCATCTCGATCGCGTTCGTCCTGGCGGTGGTGACCGCCGCCGTGCCAAAGGACGTCCTGTTCAGGATCTTCTCCGGGCTGGCCAAGGGACTGAGCGACGCCAAGCTCGCTCCGTTCATCAACAACATGCACACCGCGCTGTGGGTCCTGGCAGCCACGTCCGCGGTCGGCGCGGTCGTGTCGCTCATGCGCCCGCGCTACGGCGACGCGGAGGCGGACCCCCGCGGGGCCCTGGCGCCCGCCGCGGAGGCGGCCAGGTGAGCCCACCGTCCACCGAGGCGCGGCCGATGCGCATCGGCGAGCTGGCCCGCGAGGTGGGCACCACGCCGCGCACCATTCGCTACTACGAGGAGCTCGGCCTGCTGTCGGAGCCCGCCGGACGGCCGTCGGGCACGCATCGCGCCTACACGCAGTCAGACCTCGAGCGGTTGCGGGAGCTGATCCGGCTCAAGGAGCTGTTGGGCGTCTCGCTGGACGAGCTGCACCAGCTGGTGGGGGCCGACCGCCAGCTCGAGCTGGTCCGGCGGCGCAAGGTCGAGCTGGAGAAGCTCGAGGCCGACCTGGCCTCGCGGCGGCGGCGGGTTCGCCGTCGACTCGGCGCCTGAGCGCACGTCGCGGACAGTCGCCCAAAAGAGGGATATGCTCGGTTCACCCACTGGGGCGAAGCTTGTGCCGCCGGCGCTATCTCGCTCCGTGATCTCTCCGAGTGTCGCTTCGCGGTCTCGCCGAGACACAAGCCACTTGGCTACCAACGAAACCCTCCCAGCGCCTTCTCGTGGCGCCCCCGTCCTGGACGCACCGGACGGCCGGGCCCTGCCCGAGGTGGGCAGCACCGCCGACAAGGTGGCCAACATCGCGGTGACCATGGTGCCCTTCGTCCTGCTGGCGCTGGCTGCCCGGCAGGCCTGGAGCGGCCTGCTGCACTGGGAGGACATCCTGGTGTTCACGATCATGTTCGTGCCGATCGGCTTCGGCGTGACCGTCGGCTACCACCGGCTCTTCACGCACCGCAGCTTCCAGACCAGCCGCCCGATGCGCGCCCTGTGGGCCATCCTCGGGTCGGCCTCCGTGGAGGGGCCGGTCATCGAGTGGGTGGCCTACCACCGCAAGCACCACGCGTTCTCCGATCAGGACGGCGATCCGCACAGCCCGCACGTGGGCCACGGGGACGGACTGCTCGGCGCCCTGCGCGGCCTCTTCCACGCACACATGGGCTGGGTGTGGTTCAGCTCCGACCTCGCGGAGGAGCAGCGCTACGCCAAGGACCTGCTCAAGGACCCGGTGGTGCGCGCGGTCGATCGGACGTTCCTGCTCTGGGTCGTGGCCAGCATCGCGATGCCGTTCGGGTTGGGCGTGGCGCTCACCGGCGAGGTCGCCGGCGGACTGACCGCGATGCTCTGGGGTGGAGCGGTGCGCATCTTCCTCACCCACCACATCACCTTCAGCATCAACTCGCTGTGCCACTTCTTCGGGCGCAAGACCTACAGGACCGACGACGAGTCGCGCAACCTGGCCTGGCTCTCCGTCTTCACGTTCGGCGAGTCGTGGCACAACAACCACCACGCCTTCCCGACCTCCGCCCGCCACGGCCTGGGCCGCTGGCAGATCGACCTCTCCGGGATGCTCATCTCGGCCATGGAGCGGGTCGGCCTGGCCTGGGACGTGGTCAAGATCAGTCCGCAGCGCCGCGCCGCCAAGGCGCTCGTCTAGCGCCCTACCCGGGCTTCCTGCAGCGCACCTGGTAGACCGACTCGAAGCCGGTCGTGAACCCGACCTGCGCGGCGTGCAGGTACAGCCGCCACACCCGAGCGCGCTCCGGGCCGGCGATCCTTGCCGCGTCCTCGAGCCTCGCCTCGTAGCGCTCCGTCCAGTGGCGGGTCGTCTCGGCGTAGTCGTCCGGGAAGCCCTCGACGTGCTCGGCCACCAGCCCGGCGCGCTCCAGCGCCAGCAGGATCCGGGACAGGTGAAGCGGCTCCCCGTCCGGGAACACGTAGCGCTCGGAGAACGGGCCGGCCTCCTCGTCGTCGCCGTGCTGGAGCTGGGCGATGCCGTGGTTGAGAAGGCGGCCGCCGGGCCGCAGGAGCGAAGCCAGACGGCTGGCGTAGAGGTCGATGCGGTCCTCCCCCACGTGCTCGACCATCCCGATGCTGGCGATCGCGTCGAAGCGCTCCGGCCCCAGCTCGCGGTAGTCGGCCACCTCGAAGCGGACCCTGTCGGCCAGCCCGGCTTCGCGCGCGCGGCCCCGCGCGTACTCCACCTGGGGCTCGGACAGCGTCACGCCGAGGACACTCGCGCCGTAGCGCTCGGCGGCGTGCATCGCGAAGCTCCCCCATCCGCAGCCGACGTCCAGCACGCGGTCCCCGGGCTCCAGGGCGAGCTTCGTGCAGACGAGGTCGAGCTTGGTCTCCTGCGCCTCCTCGAGCGTGCGCGCGCCGCGGGAGAAGATCCCGCAGCTGTAGGTCATCGACGGGTCGAGGAAGAGCGCGAAGAACTCGTTGCTCACGTTGTAGTGGTGGCGCACGGCCCGCCTGTCGCGCCCGATCGTGTGGCGCTCGCCGCGCAGCCGGAGCTCGGCGGTCGGGCGGCGCGGCGGGCGCGTCAGCCCGCAAGCGCGAAGCAGCGCGGCGCCCAGGCGCGCGCGGTCGCGGACCCCGATCGGCGGCGGCCGCCAGCGGTCCACCAGGCGCATCGTCGCGTCGAGGTCGTCCACCTCCAACAGGCCCGCCACATATGCGCGGCCCAGGCCCAGCTCCCCTGGCGCGCGCAACACGTGGGCCAGGGCCCGCGGCGAGCGGAAGAAGAACGTGGGCCCGCTCCCGTTCGTCGCGGGCACCTGTGTGCCGTCCCAGAAGCGAAGGGCGAAGGGACGCTCGGGCAGCGACCGCTCGACCTCGTGCCGAAGCGGTGCCGTGGTGGAGAAGGCCATGCGTCGACCCTACTCCCGCGTGGCGAGCGGCGAACACGAGTCGAGGGCCAGGTACGGTTCGGCCGGTGCGACCCGGTCGGGCAGCCGGCGGCGGGAAGCGCGCGGGGCGCGCGCTGCTGGCGGTGGCAACGGCCCTGGCGTACGCGGCGATCCCGGTGCCGTCGGCGTCTGCCGCGCCGCCGTCGAGCCTTCAAGCCCTGACGGAGTCGGGCTGCTACGACCCGACACAGGGCAACGCCGACTACGAGGCCTACGGGCCTACCGACGTGAACGTGCAGGCGGGCGCCGGCAAGGTGACGGTGGGCGAGAACCGCGCCGGCACCATCACCGTCTTCAAGTATCCCAACCCGAGCTTCTACAACCAGGTCAAGTACTTCGCGCTGAGCCGTGACGCGGCGGGCCGCGTCAGCGCGCAGTTCCCCAACGAGGGCAGCTTCGCGGGAATCGCCTACCGCACGCGCGCGGGGCGAGGCTTCGCGTGGCTGCGCGACTGGCCAAGCGTTCAGCGCTACGACTCCGCGGACACGGCGGTCCCGGTCACGACGTACCGGTCGCCAGCCAGGCTCGGACTCCGGCTTCGGGTCACGGACACCGATCTGGCCATGCCAGACGGGACCTTCGTCCGCCAGCTCTGGGTGAAGCGCGGCCGGCGCTCGCCCGTACGGGGCGCGAGTCTCGTGTACTTCGAGAACTTCAACCCGGTGGCCACGCGCCTGCAGTACCTGCCGATCGCCGACTGGTGCCTGACGCAGGACTCTGACCAGCACGCGGCCTACGATCCGCGCGCCAGAGCGGTGGTGCACTCCTGGCAGGGAACCGACAAGGCGAGCGGGGCGGCCACCTCCGTCGCCTTCGCGTTCGGCTGGGACCGCGCCGACGCCGGCCACCAGGTCGGCGGCGACGGCCGCGACCCGGCCACCCAACCGTCGCAGCCTCCGGACGGCTTCGACCAGGCCTCGCGCGCGCCCTATCGACTGGGCGGAGACGGCTCGGCGGACGGCCAGGCGACAGGCACGCTGAGCACCCGCCTGCGGTTCGACCGCCGCGGCCGCGCGGCGGCGAGGCTTGCGATCGGCTCCGCGACGAACGCCGCGGCCGCCGTGCACGCGCTGGGGAGCGCCAGGCGGACGAGCTTCAAGCGGCAGATGCGCACCGTGGCCCGATGGTGGCACGACTGGCTGGCGCGGACGCGGCTCCCCGCGTCGGCGGATCGTCGGGTCGTGGCGGTCGCCAAGCGCACGCTGATCACGGTGCGCCTGGCGATGGTCCCCGGGACGGGCGCGATCGTGGCCTCCGCCGACACCCAGGGCCCCTACGGGGAGGACTGGATCCGCGACGGCGCCTTCATCAATCGCCTGCTTGACGTGAACGGCTTCGCGGACGCCGTCACCGCGCACAACCTCTTCTACGCGCGCGTGCAGACATCCGCGGACAACCCCAGCCCGGTCCGTCCGCCGGGCAATTGGACGATGGCGTCGTACGGCGACGGGATCGACGGCGCGCCGATCCCGTTCGAGATCGATGAGACGGGGCTGGGAATCTGGGCTCTGTGGGACCACGACCGGTTCCTCGCGGGTCGGGCCGCTTCCGACTACCTCGGCAGGGTCTACCCCGCGATCGTTCGGGCGGCCGACTTCCTGACGCAGTGTCAGGATCCGATCACCGGGTTGCAGTGCTCCGCCAGCGAGGACGACAACTACACCCCGAGCCAGAGCCTGCACGGCGCCGAGACGGTCTGGCTCGGGCTCAAGTCGGCGCTGGCCGCCGCCCACGCAACGGGCGACAAGAGCCCCCGAGTGGCTACGTGGGGTGCGAGGCTGGCTCGCCTCGACAAAGCCATCGCGGCGCTCTACGACCCCGCAACGCACTCCTACCGTGAGGGCAACGCGGCCGGCAACGCCTACAACGTGGACTACGGGGACGGCGGCTGGCTCCTGTGGCCCGTGGAGTACCGCCCATTCGGCGACGCCACGATGCTGGGCGAAGCCGGGGCGGTGCGGGGGGCGCTGGACTCGTCGCTCAAGGGCCCGCACGGCGAGTACGAGGCCAAGGCGCTACTCGGGCTCGCCCACGCCTGGAGCCATCCCACCCCGGACCAGGCGGCAAAGCTCGAGAGCACGCTGCGCTACATGGCGCGTGCGCTGACCACGAGCACGGGTCTGTTCGGGGAGGCTTGGCGGCGGTTCGCGGGGGGTCGCCCAGCCCCGGTCGAGGACATGCCGCACGTCTGGGAGCACTCGCTCTTCTACCTGGCCGCGCTGGAGATCGACGGCTCGCGCCCGTATTGGTTCCAGCACGGGGACCTCTGGCGTCGCGCGTGCAGGTCAGGGACGGCGCCGCCAAGGGCCTGCCGTTAGGCTGGCGGTGGTGCCGACCCCCTGGCCGGACGAAGTCGATCGGTTAATCGATGGCGACCTGACCGCCGGGCTCGCGTACGTCACCCCGGCGGGCGGCTCGGTGGTCACCGCCGTGGCGCCAATCGGGCTGCGGGACCGGGACCGCGGCACGGTTGGCTTCACGACATCGCTGGGTCTGTCGAAGAAGCTCGAGCGGATCCAGCGCGACCCGCGCGTTGCGCTCGCCTACCACGCACGCGAGCACGGGCTCGCGGACGAGCCGGGGTTCGCATTGATCCAGGGCGACGCGTCGGTCACGCTCGAACCGGACGAGCGCTACCTGGAGGAGGAGCTGGGCCCGCGGGCGGAGCGCTACGTCGGGAAGCCCAGGAGGGGCTTCTTCTGGGATCGCTGGCTGCGCGAGTACTACGCCGACCGAGTGGCCGTGGAGGTAACCGTGCGGCGGGTGACCTTCTGGCCCGACACGGACTGCGGCGGGCAGCCGCGCGTCGACGGAGAGCCCACGCCGGTGGCGGCGGATCCTCAGAGCGAGCCGAAGGGCGGCACCGGCCCGCGCGTGGACGTGCCCCGCGCGGTGCGGCGAGCGCTGAAGCTGCCCCACCGCCTGCTCGCGTTCCGCGGCGCGGACGGCTACCCGGTCCAGGTGCCCGTCCGAATTGGGGAGCCGGAGGCGGGCGGGATCGTGCTCGAGGTCCCGCCCGGGGTCGTGCCGCCCGGCGGCCGGCGCGCCGGGCTGTTGTCGCACGGATACGGGCCGCAGCTGACGGGGCTCGCCACCAGGCAGTTCACGGGATGGCTGACGTTGGACGAGTCGGGACGCGCGCTGTATGCGCCGCACACGGAGCAGGGCTTCCGGGCGCCCGGCAACAAGACGCTGCTCCTCCTGGCCAACGGCCTGCTCGCCAAGCGTGGGCTGCGCAAGGCCGAGCGCTCCGGAGCGATGGAACGGCTGCGCTCCGGAGCCGCTTAGCCTCGAGCCCGACCGCCCGACCGCCAGGCGGCGGGCCAGCCCTCGGTCAGCCCGCCGTCGGCGGGATGTTCTGGTTGTGGCGGAACAGGTTCTCGGGGTCCCACTCGTCCTTCAACGCCTGGAGGCGCCTGTACTTCTCGGTCCCGAACGCGGCCTCCACACGGCCGATGCCCTCGTCGCCGATGAAGTTCAGGTAGGCCCTGCCGGTCGTCCACGGCTTCATCGCGCCCGCGACACCGCGCGTGTACGCGATGTTCCTCTCGGTGTCCGCCGGATCGGGCCACATCGACAGGTAGTGGACGTTCCACGGCGCCGAACGCTGGCCGAACGCGGTGGCCTCCTCGTCCACGCGCGCTATGGCGCCGCCGCCGGGCACGAGGATGATCTGCGTCAACGGCGAGACCGGGTGGGTGGCGTGCTCGACGAGCACGTCCACGGCCTCGTCGGGCAGCTCGGCCAGGAAGTCGGCCGTCCAGTAGTTCTGCATGCCCTTCTGGTTCGGTGGATCCAGCAGCTGCTGGACCGCGACGTACGGCATCGGCTGGACCATGGCCAGCGCGGGCGGGCCGAACTCGAGCAGCGGCCGCATGACCTCCTGGCCCTCCTCGACCGGCCCGGCGTAACAGACGACCACGCCGATGACCGGCTTGCCGCGCACCGGCTCGGGCACGAAGTCCAGCGGCGGCGCTGAGATGAACGCCAGGCCGGACCCCACCTCGTCGGGCGCGTCGGTCACGAAGTCGCGGTAGAACCGCACGAGGTCGGTGGCCAGCTCGGCCGGGTACATGAGCATGCCGCCGAGCACGATCGGGCCGATCGGGTGCAGCTTCAGGTGGAAGGCGGTGACGACGCCGAAGTTGCCGCCGCCTCCCTGCAGGCCCCAGAACAGATCGGCGTTCTCGTCCTTGCTGGCCGTCACCTGACGCCCGTCGGCGGTCACCACCTCGGCGGCGACCAGGTTGTCGCAGACGAAGCCCAGCTTGCGCTCCAGCCAGCCGCTGCCGCTGCCCAGAATCAGGCCGCCGAGGCCGGTGCCGGAAACGCGGCCGCCCGTGACGGCCAGGCCGTGCTCCTGGGTGGCGGCGTCCAGCTCGCCCCAGGTCAGCCCGCCCTCGGCGCGGACCGTGCGGGCCTCGGGATCGACGTCGATGCCCTTCATGCCTCGCAGGTCGATGCAGACTCCGGCGTCCACCACCGCGGAGCCGGTCACGCCGTGGCCACCGCCGTATACCGAGAGCGGCAGGTCGTTCTCGCGGGCGAGGTTGACCGTCGCGGCCACGTCATCCGCTCCCGCACAGCGGGCGATGACGGCCGGCCTGCGGTCGATCATGCCGTTGAAGACCTGGCGGGCATCGTCGTACCCGTCGTCCGAGGAGTGAAGGAGCTGGCCGCTGAAGCCGGGGAGCTCGAACCGCGTGCTGACGGCGGTGTCCTGAGACATGGGGTGGTCCTCCTGGGGTCGACGAACGTAGGGGTGGTCCGAGACTAAGCCGGGCGCACGGTCCGCGTCAAGGCCCGGCGCTTCGGGCCGGCCCAAAACGACAGAGGGCGGAGCGCAATGGCCCCGCCCTCACACCGTCGACCTCTGCAACCGGCTCAGAAGGTCAGGATCCCGCCGCTTGAGCTGCCGGACCCGGAGCTCTCCGGGCAGTCATACCCGTTGTGCTTTCCGGAGTTGTCGTTCTTGCAATCGCCGAACGTGGCACTCACGGATCTGTGGGTGCCGCCGCCGCTTGCGGCTGAGCTAGCTGCGACGGGGGATCCGACGATCAAGAAGGCGCTGGCGAGAAGGCATGCTGTGACCCGCTTCGCAGCGCGACCTGGGGTTGTGGAACGGTGAATCATCTTCAGGGGAACTCCTTATCTCAATCCGAGATCGCTCTCGGATCGACGAGTTTGAGAGCCGGCAGCCGGGCTATCTCGTGCCGAGACCCCTAGCTTTGCGTCCCCGCCTCGCGACGGGTTTGCCCTGAATCGATCAGCTCAGTGCGTGTGGGATCGGCGGCGCGCACGTCACGGATGAGTCGGACTTGCTTCGCCTCGACACTCGTTGGAGAGGAAGACGAGCGAAAGGGCCTGACAGGACGTCTACGCGATGCTCGTCAGGGCCGATGTCGCCGGGCGCGGCCAAGTCGGGACCTCTGCGAGCCGCTCTGGGTAGTCCCCGGGACGCTCGTCCGGGCCCGGTTGTGTGCCCAGCACGCCCATCGCCCTCTGCACCCAGGCCTCCCAGCGGGGTCGCATGGCCGGTTCGAGCCGGCCGTGGCGCTCGGCGAGGTCGAGGATCGACGCGGCCGCGTCGATCGCGAGCTCCCTCGTCTTGGGCCGGTTGGGCCCTTCGTAGACGCCGAGATCCACCGTGGTCACGCGCCCGGTGGCCGCGACCTGAAGGTTGAGGTGCGTCTCAGCGCCCCAGCGCGGAGGAAGAGTGCCGAGGTCCAGGCCCGCGTCCAACGCGCGGAAGCCGCTGAAGGGCATCCGCGGCGCGATCCCAAGTGCCTCTGGGAACAGGTCTCCGACGAGCGGTCGGTAGATCCCGTCCAGTGCACCGGTGAAGCGCAACTGCGGCCAGTCGAAATCGCCAACGACCATGTCTGCTTCCGCCGAACGCATCGCGTCGCCCAGCGCCTGGGGGATGTTGAGGCTCGACGCCTCTATGTCCGCGTCGAGCAGGCAGACCTGTCCGTGCCGGCAGCGGTCGAGCACGAACGCCAGCAGCCGACCCTTCCCAAGCGGTCCGGCGAGTACCTCGATTCCGAACGAACGGGCGATCTCGGCCGAGTCGTCGGTGGACTGGCTGTCGACAAGCCACACGCGGTCTCCCGGCCCGGCGGCTTCAATCGCCTGTCGGAGCACGTTGGCAAGAAGGGGCGCCTCGTTGTGGCAGATGACGGCGAAGGTGACCATCGCGGTGGCAGCTTTCCAGACAGGAGCCCGCGGAGTCTGCCGCCGTCAACCCGACGCGCAAGACTCCAGGGATGACACAGCGCGCTCGCCCGGTTGGGATCAACCACATCGCCCTGGAGGTGGGCGACCTCGATGACGCCCTCGCGTTCTACGGCTCGGTCTTCGAGCTCACGCTGCGCGGCCGGGTGCCGGGGATGGCGTTCGTCGACCTGGGCGACCAGTTCATCGCTCTCTCCGAGGGCCGGACACAGCCGCGCGACGAAGCGCGCCACTTCGGCCTGGTCGTCGACGATCGCGAGCGCGTCCGAGTTGCGCTCGAGGCCGCCGGGGCGGAAGTGATGCCCGGCCGCGGCCTGGACTTCCGCGACCCGTGGGGCAACCACGTGCAGGTCGTCGAGTACGGCGACATCCAGTTCACGAAGGACGAGGCCGTGCTGCGCGGCATGGGGCTGGACGGACTCGAGAAGTCGGAGGCCGCGTTACGCGAGCTGGAGGACAAGGGGCTGCGCTAACGGGCGGAATGGACCTGATAGGACGTCTTTCGAACCCGGCCGTCCGAGCGCTCGTGCATGACTTACACGAGCAGACCACCGAAGGGAGTGATCGGACCGTGCCGCGTGGCCGATGATGTCATCATGCGCCATCGAGCAACGGTACGCGTCTGAGTGCGCCCCACCTTCCTCAAGATCGCACGTTGCCCGGTGTGCCGGAAGGCTGGGGAACTCGCTGTCGAGCCCGAGCGCACCTCGCGGTCGGCCTCGGGCGGGGGCGAGGTGCGCGAGGGCATTGTCTCATGTACGGCCTGCGGTGCCAGGCGAGGCATCCACCGGGGGATCGTCGACCTGATGCCCCCTGAGCCCCCGGAGTTTGTGCGGCGCGAAGCGGAGGGTCTCCGCCTTTTTGCCGCTCACATGGTCCGGGACAGGTGCGGACCCGAGCGCGGGTGGACACCCGAGCGCCTCGTGAACCTGCCCTACGAGCAGACCGGATACTGGTACGCCCAGGCCACCGCGATGCACCAGACGATCGGCAATGTCGACCTCGACTTCCAGCCCGGCGATCGCGTGCTGGACGTGGGGTCGAACACTTGCTGGGCGAGTGCGTACTTCGCGGAGCGGGACCTCGAGGCGATCGCCCTCGACATAACTCCCGTCGAGATGCAGGGGCTGGCGTCCGCGGATTGGTGGTTCGAGGCTAAGGAGGTCTACTTCGAGCGCGTGCTCGGTGTGATGTTCGACGTTCCGCTCGCTGATGAAGTCGTGGACTACGTGTGGTGCTGCGAGGTCCTCCACCACAACCACCGGTCGAACCTGCGAAAGACAATGCGAGAGCTGTTCCGGGTCCTGAAGCCAGGCGGTCGCCTGATCGTCTGCAACGAAGAGGTCCGTGCGCTGCTACACGCCAAGCTCCGCCCAGGCCATGAGGTCGCTGAATACGGGGGGCACGAGCACGCGTACCTGCGCACCACCTACGTGAGGGCGGCGCGCGCCGCCGGTTTCGACGTGGAGCTCATCGGGCCGTGGCTCCACCCGACCTTCACCGAGGCCACTTACGAGATCCAGCCCCAGGACCCGGCCCTCACGGCGGTGCGACTGGCCGCTCGACACGCGGTCAGGCGCTCCGGCCTCGCCCGCCGCGCTCTACTGGCCTGGCGGAACTACGTGACCGGCACCGCGCTCTACATGATCGGAACGAAACCGGCATGAGGCCGACGGCCTGACCGCGCGCTGCCCCGCATGGCCCCCAGGCCGACTCAACCAGGCAAGCGATGGAGTGGACCTGATAGGACGTCTTTCGAACCCGCGGGTACGCGATCAGATCCGGCGCATCGCGAGCGAGGCTGCAAGCGTCATTTCTTCTTCCAGACTCCCGTAAGTATCGAGTCGCGGTCGGCGCATCGATCCCGCGTGACCCGCAGGGCCAGATTGGATCCGGCCAGGCTCCAGCGGTAGGTGCCTGGGCCGCTATTGCGGCAGAAGACGTCGGCTGAGACGTATGGGCCCGGCTTGAAGTCGCCGCCATCCGATGCGATGAGGCTCTCCCGGACCGCGACGCCGCCGGGGTCTGTCACGCTCAGCGTTCCCGAGTCGATGACGAGCCGATAGAGACCCGCAGGAGGGGCGCTCTGCCCGGCGCCCTCGTGCCTCCTCGCCGCGGTCCGACCCAGGTCGGCGCGGGTCACCTTCCGCTCGTACCTGGCGACCAGCTTCGAGGCCACCCGCTGTGTCGCGGGAGTGGCGGCCGTCGGCTGGGAGTTGCTCTTCCCGCTCGTCCCGCATCCCGTCACGACGGCGAGGCACGCAATCGCGGGCCCGGCTGCTGCCAGCCATCGTCGTTGCGCCCTGGGACACCCAGCCGAGCCCATTGCCGACCGGACCGTACCCCCAAACGATCCGCGGAGTCAAGCCGTCGTGCCAGGCGCAGCCGACGGAATGGGGGGAGCAGGATTCGAACCTGCGTAGGCATAGCCACGCGGTTTACAGCCGCGCTCCTTTAACCACTCGGACATCCCCCCGAGCAGGAATTTGGGATTGTAGACGCGGCCTTCGAGCCGGCTCCGAGGGAAGCGGCGAGCCTCGATCGACTTCGTATTCCGCGTACTTCGGTCCCCCGAGCACGATGCCCGACCCGCCGCCCAAAGCCTTTGAGGGAATGAACCACCGGCGGCCGTCGGCGACGACCACCAGCAGGTAGTCGCACCGCGAGCTGTCGAGCACTTTCGAAAGACCATTCCAGCTCTGGTTCCCGCCACGCGTCGCGAGGGTCACCTCCCAACGCTGATTGCGCCAACACCTCGACGTCTTGACTTGAACGCGGAAGAGCCGCTCGCCTAATTCGGCGATCAGGTCCCAGTCGGGACTGTGGCCGATCGGGTAGGCGACGCTAGCCCCCACGCTGGCCAGCCAGCACATCGCGGATAACTCACCCCAGTCGCCCTGCTCACGCGCATTCACTACCCGAACATACGTTCGGTGCCGGATGGAACAGCTCGCGCTAGGTGGCGTCGCGCAGGCGCTGCGCCTCGGGCAGCGCCTCGAGCTTCTTCAGCGTGGTGTTCTCGATCTGGCGGATGCGCTCGCGCGTGACTCCGAACGCCCGCCCGACCTCCTCGAGCGTGCGCGCCTCGTGGCCCTTAAGGCCGAAGCGCATCTCGATGACCTCGCGCTCGCGCTCGGGCAGCGCATCGAGCGCCTTGCCGACGTTCTCGCGGCGCAGGTTCTCGATCGCCAGCTCGAACGGCGAGTCCGCGGTCTGGTCCTCGACGAAGTCACCCAGCTCGGAGTCGTCCTCCTCGCCGATCGGCTTCTCGAGCGAGATGGGAAGCTGCGCCAGCCGCTGGATGTCCTTGACGTCGCGCACGTTCCACTCGAGCTGCTTGGCGATCTCCTCCGGCGCAGGCTCGCGCCCCAGCTCCTGGACCAGCGCCCTCTCGACGTGCACGACCTTGTTCAGCTTCTCGACCATGTGGACGGGGATGCGGATGGTGCGCGCCTTGTCCGCGATCGCGCGCGTGACCGCCTGCCGGATCCACCAAGTGGCGTACGTCGAGAACTTGTAGCCGCGGCGGTAGTCGAACTTCTCGACCGCACGGATGAGCCCGAGCGAGCCCTCCTGGATCAGGTCGAGGAACGTGAGCCCGCGGCCCAGGTAGCCCTTGGCGATCGACACGACCAGCCTGAGGTTGGCCTCGATCATGTGCTGCTTGGCGGCCATGTCGCCGCGCTCGATCCGCTTGGCGAGCGCCACCTCCTCGATCGCCGTGAGCAGCTCCACCCGCCCGATCGAACGGAGGTAGAGCCGCAGCGAGTCGAGGCTGGGCTCCACCGTCAGGTCGATCTCGATCTTCTTGACCGGCTCTTCGCCGTCCGGGTCCTTTCGCGACCCGTTCTCCGCCACCGCGTCCTGCCACACCGCCGGCTTGCCATCCGGGGCGAGGAGGTCGATTCCCTGCTCCACGAGGTACAGGCGCAGGTCACGCAGTTGCTCCTTGGTGACCTCCACCTCCTCGAGGCATCCGGCGAGCTCCTCGAACGTCACGTAGCCGCGCTCGCGCGCCTCCGCCAGCACCGGTCGCAGCTCGTCGATCTCCGCGAAGGATCCGTCGGGCCGCTCTGCGAGAAGCGTTCCGTCTTCCTTTGGGTCCACCGTCCGCTCCCTCTCCGAAATCGCCTGCGGGTGTTCCAGCGCCAACGCCGAGGCGCCCGCAAGGCTGCGAGTCCAGTGGGCCGGCCAGCCCCGGCCCGTTGGCCACCATACACCCGATAGCGGCAAACCGCACCCCTTTTCTCGCCGCTATCGTCAGACCTCGCTATGAGCGACGGCAGCCCCCTTCTGAGCCCGTCGCCGACCGACGTTCAGGCCCGCCGGCCGGCGACCCACGTGAGCCTCTCGCGCGTCGGCGTGACGGGCGTCCACAAGGTCATCCGCATCCGTGCCAACGGCGCCGAGCAGCTCTTCTACGCGGAGCTCGAGTGTTTCGTCGATCTCGGCCCCAAGCAGAAGGGCGCGCACATGTCGCGCTTCGAGGAGGTCGTGGAGGAGGCGATCGACGAGGTGGTGATCGGCGAGGCCTTCAAGGCGGAGACGCTGGCGGCCCACATCGCCGAGCGCGTGCGCGACCGCCAGCAGGCCCTGCGCGCGGAGGTCACGATCGCCGCTCACTACCCCGAGCACAAGCCGGCGCCCGTCTCCGGCATCCAGACGCAGGAGATCTACCGCCTGTTCGGCTCGGCTGTCGCGTCCGAGCGCGGCACGCGGCGCCTGGTGGGCGTCGAGGCGCAGGGCATGACCGCCTGCCCGTGCGCGCAGGAGATGCTCACGGAAAACGCGCGTGGCCGGCTGCTCGAGGACGGCTTCGACGAGGACGAGGTCGAGCGGATCTTCGAGCGCGTGCCGGTGGCCACCCACAACCAGCGCGGCATCGGCACGCTGCACGTCGGCTGCTCCGAGAGCTGCAGCACCGAGATCGAGGCCGCCACGCTGCTGCGCATCGTCGAGTCCTCGATGAGCTCCGAGATCTACGAGCTGATGAAGCGCTCCGACGAAGCCGAGGTCGTGGAGAAGGCCCACCGCCGCCCGCGCTTCGTCGAGGACTGCGTGCGCGAGATGATCCGCATGGCCGTCGAGGAGTTCGAGCCGGTCGGAGAGGACGTGTTCATCTCGGCCCGCCAGCGCAACCTGGAGACCATCCACCAGCACGACGTCGTGGCCGAGCGCCACGGCCTGCTGGCCGAGCTGGCGCGCGAGCTCCGGGGCGACGAGCCGAGCCCCACCCACCTGAGCATGCGCGACTGGCTCGAGGGCGCCTGACCGGCATCAGCCGTCCACGCCCAGCCCCGCCAGGTTCAGGCTGGGTGCGCGGGGCCGATCACCTGGACATGGAAGATCCCGGACAGCGGCAGTTGGGCCTGTCCCAGGACGCGGCGATCGTCCTGGCCCTGGCCGACACGGCGGTGCCCTTCGCGGCGTCGCCCGAGGACGAGGCGGAGCGCTGGGTCCGCGTGCTGCGAATGCACGGCTGGGTAGGGTCCGCCCTCCAGTCGCTGGGCGTGGGCGAGGCCCCGCTCGAGACTCCCGCGCAGCCAGCGTCGGTACGCATCCTGCGCCGCCGCCCGCTGGGCGATGACGTGGTCCAGCGGGTCACCCAGCGCGCCAAGGACTTTGCGTCCGGTCGGAATGCCGGCGCCGTCTGCACCGTGGACGTGCTGTTCGCGCTGTTCGCCGTCTACGGCAAGACGTTCGACCGTGCGCTCTACGTGCGCGGCACGTCGCGCGACGAACTGATCGAGCGACTGCCCGCGGACGTCGAGTCCGGCATCGCCAGCGGCTGACCCGCCTGCCGCGCCATCATCCGCTGGCGCGCCTCCTCGATCCGGCGCCTGAAGTTCAGGAAGTAGTCGGCGCCCGACGCCAGCGTGATCGCGACCGCCGTGTAGAGCAGCAGCTGGACCCACCAGGCGCCCGCGTCGTGCGCGGCGATCAGGGCCAGGATCGCGCCAACCTGCGCGATCGTCTTCGCCTTGCCCAGCGCGCTGGCCGGGATCACCACACCCTGGACGCCGGCCGCCACCCGCAGCCCGCTGACGGCGAACTCGCGCGCGATGATCACCATCGCCACCCACGGCTCGACCCTGTTCAGGCTGACGAGTGAGATGAGGGCGGCCGCGATCAGCAGCTTGTCGGCGATCGGGTCCATCACCTTGCCGAACGTCGTGATGCTGCGGCGCGAGCGGGCCAGGTAGCCGTCCAGCGTGTCGGTGACCGCCGCGAGGGCGAACACCCCCGCCGCGACCCACGAGCCGGAGCCGTGAGGAGAGGCCTGGAGCAGGGCCACGACCAGCACGGGCACGAGCATGATGCGCGCCACGGTGAGCACGTTCGGCACGTTGAGCGGGAACATCAGCGGATCAGGCTACCCGCCGGCGCCGGCCCTGCCGAGCGGTCAACTCGATGGCCAGCGTGGCGCCCAGGGGCCCGAGCGGCGACACCGTGGCGGCCAGCACGGGCCACGGAAAGACGTGGCGGACGCACCCCAGGAGCACCAGTCCGCACAGGAACGTCCAGCCGATCCCGTGGCACCAGCCGAGCACCAGCTGCGGCTGGTGGCCCAGGCCGCCGATCCACACCACGAGCAGCGCCGTGAACACGCACGCCTCGACGGCCGAGTAGAGGCGCACCGCCTGGAAGTAGGTCAACCCGACCCCTCCGCCGGCCGGCGCCGGCGCTCGTCGCGGATCTGGCGTCGCGCCAGGACGGCGCCGGCGATCGCCATGACCGCCCCCACCCCGAGCGCTACTCGGGCCTCGGTCGACCCCAGGTTGGAGATGTTGCCGCCCAGCGCCGCGTACGCGAATGTGCGCGGAGCCACGGCCAGGCCCGTGCCGGCGAACATGTCGCGCACGCGCAGGCGCGTGAGGCCGCATGCGTAGTTGAGCGACGTGAACGGCACGAGCGGCACGAGCCGCACGTAGAGCACGGTCCAGAACCCACGCCTCGCGATCATCTCGGCCGCCGTACGGCCGCGCTCCCCCAGCAGGGCCTCCGCGCGCTCGCCCGCCAGCCGGCGGCCCAGGAGCAGCTGCGCCGCGGCCGACGCCGCCACCATCAGCACCGACAGAACGGCGCCCTCAGCGGTCCCGAAGATCAGCCCGGCGGCCCCGGCGATGGCCGGGAACGGGACGAACAGGCAGTTGAGCAGCACGCCGAGCGGCACGTAGACGATCGGCCCGAGCGCGCCGAGGTCGCGGCCCCAGCGCTCGATGCGGTGCACGGAGGGGTCGAGTCCCGCCAGGCGTGCACCGGCGAAGGCCGCGGCCAGCAGCGCCGCTGCCACGCCGATCCGAAGCAGCGCCGCCCGGCGAATACGTCGCTCGCGCGCGTCCACGGCCACCTATGGAGCGTAGAGGCCGGCCACTGGGCGGAGGCCGACCGGCCGTCAGTGCTTCTTCTTGCCCTTCTTCTTGTGCTTCTTCTGCACGACGACGTCACGGTTGGCGAACGCGCGCAGGCCCTTGTTGTCGGTCACGCGAACCGCCACGTGGTGCAGGCCCGGGCTGAGAGCGCGCGAGAGGACGGGGTTGTTGCCGTTGTTGACCTCGACCGACCCGTTGCCGTCCAGGTCGAATGCGTAGTTGGCGATCGAACCGTCGGGGTCGTGGGACGCCGACGCGTCCAGCCTGACCTTCCTGCCGGCCTTCACGGTGGCCGGCGCAGCCAGCTTGGCGATCGGGATCTCGTTGGGCGGGGTGAAGACGCCGAAGTGGGCGGTGCCCTTGAAGTTCGGAACGGTCGACGCGTAGTTCTGCACCCGGATGACGTACTGGCCCGGGGTGATCGGCACGCCCTGCGACTGCGCCACGGCGTTCTCCTCCGTGCTGGGAGGCGCGCCGGCCGAGCTGCCGACCGTCTCGAGCTCGTTGCCCGGGCCCTTGCGGTAGATGTAGAGGTCGAAGTCGTCCGCCGGGTTGACCCAGTCGATGTGGACCGAGATGTCGCCGTCGGCCTCGTCGCCCGCGATCGTGAACGGGAAGTCCTGGTAGCTGCCGGCCGCCCCGGCACCGACCACGGCGCCCTGACTCACGGCCGTGCCGTTGCTGGTGAGGTTGAAGTTGGGCGTGGTCTTTGCGAACGCGCTGCCCGCGAGCGCGAGTGCGAGGCCGGCGGTGAGCGCCGCCGCGGCGCCGGCGCCGGCGCGCAGGGCCGTCATCGCCCCGCCCGGACCACGCGCCCGGTCACCTTGCTCTTGTTGCAGCCGCGGTACGTGCGCGTGCTGATCCTGAGGCTGCCGTCCGAGATGTAGACCACGACGGTCACCTTGAAGGTGCCGCGCTTGGACTTGAGGCCGCTCAGGACGATGCTGCCGTTGCGCGCGCTCTTGCCGGACAGGCGCGCGTTGCGCTTGCCGTTTACGAAGGTGTCGACCCGCGTGATGCTGCCCTTGTGGGGCTTGTGCACGTGCAGGCGGAGCTTGCGCTTGTCGATGCAGCCACCCGAGACGTTGGCCGGCCTGGCGCCACACAGGTTCAGGTCGAGCGTCTGGCCGCGATCGAGGGCGATCTGCCGCGACTGGATGACGCGGCCCGTACCGGGCTCCTCGCAGGTCAGCGTCCATTGCTCGGTCCTGCCCTGCTTCAGCTCGAACGGGCGCGTGGACGGGGTCACGATCCAGGAGAACCTGCCCGACGCCGGCACGATCGTCGTGTAGTCGAGCTTGTCGGGTCGCGAGTCCACGCCGGTCCTGGGGGTGTTCTCGTCGCAGCCCGCGCCCGTCGTCTCAGCGGCGCAGATGTCGCTCGAGAAGGTGGTGAAGCTCTTGTGCACCCGCAGCAGCGCGCCGGGCGGGGCTGTGCCGCGCAGCGTGCCGAACTGCTGCCTGTCGGCCGCGGCCTCACCGGCCGCAAGCAGCGCGTCGCGCAGTCCCTTGCCCTTGCCGTCGAGGGACTTCGCGCCGGTCCACTGGTCGACGACGGCGTCCTTGTAGGCCACGTGGAAGTTGCCCCCGTGCTGGGAGTCGGGGCCCATCTCGATCGTGTAGCCGAAGGTGCCGGCGGCCGCGTAGTTCCAGTCCTCGGTGGTACCCGAGGTGTCGTACAGCTGGAACCCGTACTCGGAGGTGTAGCCGGTGTCACGGGCCATCCGGTCGCCCAGCCTCTTGAGCGCGGTCTCGTCGGGCGCGATGCCGTCGTTGTGGCGGCCCGGCGGGCGCAGGACCAGCGACGCGAAGTTGTGCATCGTGATCAGCGTGGTCACGTCGTGGGTCTGCGAGAAGTGCCAGACGGCCCTGTTCTCGGGCTCGGACCACATGCTGGCGCCGCGGTAGTTCTGGGTGTTGGGGTCGCTGCCCGCGCCAGGGCCGCCCCACCCGGCGCCGTAGTTGCGGTTGTTGTCGACCCCGTACTGGAGGTTGCACGGAGTCGCGGGGTTGGGGCTGGCGCCGTCGCAGTTCTTGCGCCGGTAGGCCAGCGAGCCGCCCGGCGGCGCCACGCTCTCGCCGAGCGACACCGCCGCGCCCGGGTCCGTGCCCGTGTCGGCCGGGTCGGTCGCCTCCCTCGACGCGATGTAGCCGTCCGGGTTGATCACCGGGGTGATCACGATCCTGACCTTCTTGAGCAGCGCCGTGATGCGCGCGTCCTTGCCGAACTGGCTGGTGATGTAGTAGCCGTACTCGGGCGGTATCTCCGCCGACGGCCACTCGCGCGCGTGGTGCGCGCCCATCAGCCAGAACGTCGGCTTGCCGTCGTCCTTCGCGGCGACGTTGGCTGACACCTCGATGCCCTGGATGTCCCGTCCCTGGAACGACTTGTCGGGCAGCGTGACCGGACGTGCCAGGCTCGGATGGTCCTTCACGATCTTCTTCAGGTCGGCCTGGATGTCGGGGTAGTGGCGGTACTCGCTGCGGCCCGATGGCAGGGGCGACGGCGCGGCCTTTGCGCGGGTGCGGTCGGCCGCGCGATCGCGCCGCTCCGTGGCGGCGAGATCCGGGTTCAGGACCTTGAACGAGTAGCCCGCCTTGGTGATCTTCGCGGCGTCGGCCGGGCTCTCGAGCACCGCGATCGCCTGGTGGCCGTTGGGGACCTCGTCGAGGTTGATCCCGGTCGACTCGAGCGCCTTGAAGTCCAGCTGGCTGGCGATCGGGATCGACACCAGCGACGTCTTGGCGGCGGGCACCGAGGGCGCCTGCCATGGGATCGCGACCGGCTCGATCGCCAGCGGCTCCACCGCCGAGCTGCCCGCGATCCGGCACGCCTGCACGTTGAGCGACTGGCCCCTGCGAACCCAGGCCTGCGTCAGCTCGTTGGAGCCCCAGGCCGCCGAGGCATCCACACGGCGGCCACTGGCGGCGTCGAAGAGCGCGAGGTCCCAGTCGTTCTTCGCGTCACCCGTCAGCTTGGCCTGGACGTAGCCGTCGACGGGCGCGGTCCAGCGCGTGACGCTGACGCCGGCGGTGCCGGCCGCGAGCTGCCGATCGACGCACGATCCGGCCAGGGCCGTCGGGATCAGGAGCTTCTTGTGGGTGGGGGCCAGGTAGTCCGCGACCGACGTCTTCACGGTGGCGGTCGCGCCCGCCACGATGGTCAGCACGGCGGCAACCGCCGCGATCGCGGGCAGCACGACGCGACCCGCGCGCGCACGGCCACTCCCCCGCCAAGTCCCCCTGCCCGAGCCCCCCACAGCGGCGGGACTATAGCGACGGCCCGCCTGGCCACGACGCAAGATGACTCCGGCGTCACCGGTTTCGAGGCTTCCTGTGGAAATTCTGGCCCGAACGGTGACGGAGGTTCATAATTGAGCGTGCTGTGGGGGCTCTCGCGCCCGCCCAATCCGCTGGGGACTTCAGACCCGACGCGTCGACCGTGTCGGGTTCGCAGCTCAGCGCCTTCATCCGGTCCTGCGAGGCGGAGACGGGTCGGCGCTTCGCGGACTCGCAGAGCTTCCACAGCTTCTCGGTCCGGGACTACCGCCGCTTCTGGGCGCACTTCCTGAGCTGGTCGGACCTTCTCTGGGAAGGATCCCCCGAGCCGGTATGCACCGACGACCTATGCGAGCGCGCGACGTTCTTCCCGGAGGTGCGGCTGAACTACGCCGAGAACCTGCTGCGGGTGGACGGTCCGGCGGGAGCCGAGGCGATCGCGCTCGTGGCCCACCACGCATCCGCTCCGCCGGCGCGCATCAGCCGGGGCGAGCTGCGCAGTCGCGTCCGGGGCGTAGCGGCAGGTCTCGCGCGGCTCGGGCTGCGGGCGGGCGACAGCGTGGCGGCCGTCGCCGGGAACAACGCGGAGGTCGTCGTCGGCGGGCTCGCCACGGCGGCGCTGGGGGCGACCTTCTCGAGCGCCGGCCCCGACATGGGGACCCCCGCGCTGCTCACCCGCTTCGAGCAGCTGGCTCCCAAGGTCCTGTTCGCGAACCTGGTCGGTGGCGGCGAGGCGGCGTCGACCACGCTGGCCGATCGCGTGGCCGAGTTGACTCGACGGCTGCCGTCGCTGACGGCCCTCGTAGCGCTCGACGACGGCCCAGCGCCGCGGGACCTGACGGTCCCGGTGCACCGACTGGCCGACATGGCGACGGCGCCGGCCGACGGCGAATGGGCGCGGTTCCCGTTCAACCAGCCGCTGTTCGTCCTCTTCACCTCGGGGACCACCGGACCCCCGAAGTGCATCGTGCACGGGGCGGGGGGCACGCTGCTCGAGCACGTCAAGGAACACCGGCTTCACGTAGACCTGCGCCCCGAGGACAGGCTGCTCTTCCACACGTCCGCCGCTTGGATGATGTGGAACTGGCAGCTCTCGGCACTGGCCTCGGGCAGCGCGATCGTGTTGTACGACGGACCCCTGACCGGCCCCGAGACGCTCTGGCGGCTCGTGTCGGAGGAGGAGGTCAGCGTGTTCGGCACGAGCCCGCCCTACCTGCGGCTCTCCGAGGACAGCGGCTTCTCGCCCAGGCGCGAGATGGCTTTCCCCAACCTCCGATCGATCCTCTCGACCGGCTCGATCCTTCACGACTGGCAATACGACTGGGTGCGCGAGCATGTGGGGCCGCTGCCGGTGCAATCGGTCTCCGGCGGCACCGACATCCTCGGCTGCTTCGTCCTTGGAAACCCCAACCTGCCGGTGCGCCGCGGGTGGATCCAGTGCCGCAGCCTCGGGATGGACGTGCAGGCGCTGCCCAGCGCGACGACGCCGCCGGGCTCGAGGATCGGCGAGCTGGTGTGCCGCAACCCGTTCCCCTCGCGCCCGCTGGGCTTTCTCGGGGGCGACGAGCGACTCTTCCACGAGGCGTACTTCGAACAGAATCCCGGCGTCTGGACGCACGGCGACCTGATCGAGCTCGACGACCTCGGCCAGGCGCGAATCCACGGGCGCTCGGACGGCGTCGTCCAGGTCCAGGGGGTCCGCATCGGACCGGCGGAGATCTACGGCGCGCTGCGCAACGTGCCCGAGGTCCGCGAGGCGATGGCCGTGGAGCAGCGGGCGACCGGCGTCCGCGGCCGGTCCCGACTGGTTCTGCTCGTGGTGCTGAGAGAGCCAGCGAAGCTGGACGGGCGGCTCGTCGTTCGAATTCGCCGCGAGATCGCCCTGTCCGCATCGCCGATGCACGTGCCGGAGCTCGTCCTGGAGATCCCCGAGGTGCCCACCACGCACAGCGGCAAGCCCTCGGAGCGGGCCGCGCGAGACGCGCTCGAGGGCGCGCCCGCCGCCAACACCGAGGCGCTTCGCAACCCGGGTTCGATCGACGAGATCCAGCGCGCTCTCGCGCTCGCGGTCGAGAACGCGCAGGAGCTGGCCCGTGCGGCCGAGCCCGCTCCGGAGGAGTCGACCGAGGCTCGCCTGCGGGCGATCTGGGAAGGCGTGCTCGGAGTGTCGCCGCTGCGGCCGGACGACGACTTCTTCGACCTGGGCGGCACCTCGCTCGTCGCGGTCCGGCTGCTCAAGGCGCTGCACGATCGCCTCGGCGTCGAGCTCTCGCTGTCCACCCTTGTCCATGCCCGCACCACGGCCGCCATGGCTGCGGTCATCGACGGCCCGGCCGACGAGCAGGTCCAGACGCTGGTGCTGCTGCGTCCCGGGCAGGGCGGAAGACCGATCTACATCGTCCACTCGGTCTGGGGTGACGTGCTCGCCCTGCGACCGCTCGCGCTGGCCCTCGACACCGACCGGCCCGTGTACGGCGTGCAGGCGCGCGGCCTGGATCCGCGCGAGCAGCCGCAGGACCGCGTGGAGGACATGGCTGAGAGCTACGTCGAGGCCATCCGGTCGGTGCAGCCGACCGGCCCCTACGCCATCTGCGGCTACTCGTTCGGGGGGCTCGTGGCCTTCGAGATGGCTCGCGTCCTGGCCAGGAGCGGCGACCGAATCGAGTGGCTCGGACTTCTCGACCCCAACCTTCACCACACCTGCCTCCCGCCCCTGTTGCGGTGGCGATTCCTTGCGGGGAAGCCGTTTCGCCTGCTTCGGACTAGAGTCGCAACACGGACCCGTCTCGCTCGCTACCGGCGGGAGGGGATCGCCCCCTGGGTGCCGCTGACCTCGCCCCGGCTCGAGCTGCCGCCGCTCATGGACCGCCTCATGCGGTCCTGCTGGGACGCGTTCACCGCCTACCGGCCCGGGCCCTACAACGGGAGCGCGACGTTCTTCTCGCCAGCTACCCCGGCGATGAACGATGACCTCTGCGATTCCCTCCCGGTCTGGAGGCGCGTGGTGCTCG
>JAXDIC010000151.1:0-16982 GCA_034664185.1 Thermoleophilaceae bacterium | reverse complement strand
GCGCCGTCGCTGGCCGCCGCTCCGTTGCTGTCGCCCTCGCCGTCGCCGTCCGCGGGCGGCTGCGGGCGGGGCTCCCGCGCCCAGTCCTCGTCGAACTCCACGCGCCACTTGCCCTCTTCGTTCTGCTCCAGCTTGAGCTTGGCACGGAAGGTGCGCCCCGAGCGGCCCTTGAAGCCGGTGACCGGCTTGGCGGTCTTGTTGGTGGCCATCAGCTCCTTGACCACCGACTGAGGCAGGATCTTGCCCGCCTTCTTCTTCCAGATCACGAAGCCGCAGCCGGGGTCGTCCTTGGACCAGCACGAGTAGCCCTTGCGGTTCTCGATCACGTCGCGGCCGCACACCGGGCATGGGCCCAGGTTGGCGCGCTCGATCTTCACGTCCTTGAGCTTGTCCAGCTCCGCCACCGTGCTGGTCGCGAACTTGGCGATGTCCGACATGAACGCCGGGCGGCTGTCCTGGCCCTGCTCGATCAGCCCCAGGCGGCGCTCCCAGTCGCCCGTCATCTCGGCTGAGGTGAGGGGGTGCGAGCCCAGCAGGCGGATGACCTGCACGCCCTTCTCGGTTGCGATCAGGGCGCGGCCCTCGCGCTCGATGTAGCCGACGTCGATCAGGCGCTCGATGATGGCGGCGCGGGTGGCGGGGGTGCCGATGCCGGAGTCCTTCATCGCCTCGCGCAGCTCGACGTCGTCGATGTCCTTGCCGGCGGCCTCCATGGCGCCCAGGAGCGAGGCCTCGGTGAAGCGCCGCGGCGGCTGGGTCTCCTTGCGCAGCGACTCAACGTCGAGCACCTCGACCGTCTCGCCCTGCTCGAGCCGCGGCAAGAGCTGGTCGCCGCCCGTGTCGTCGTCGCCCTTCTGCTCGCCCTGGGCCTCGTCGCCGTACACGGCCTTCCAGCCGGCCTCGACCAGCCGCCGCCCGCTGGTGCGGAAGACGTGCTCGGTGACCGTGGTCTCCACGCGCGTGCGCTCGAAGACGGCCTCGGGATGGAAGATGGCCAGGAAGCGCTTGGCCACCAGGTCGTAGATCTTCTGCTCGTCGGAGCCCATGCGGTCCAGGTCGTGCTCCGAGCGGGTGGGCACCAGCGCGTGGTGGTCGTCCACCTTGGCGTCGTTGACCACGCGGTCCAGCGGCAGCTTGTCCAGCGACAGGACGTACTCCGCGCCCTTGGCGTACGGAGCGTTGCGACCGACCAGCTCGGCCGTGGGCTTGATCTCGGCGATCTGGTCGCTGGGAAGGAAGCGCGAGCTGGTGCGCGGGTAGGTGATGGCCTTGTGCTCCTCGTACAGCCGCTGCGCCGCGCCCAGGGTGCGCCGGGCGGTGAAGCCGAACAGGGTGTTGGCGTGGCGCTGGAGCGACGTGAGGTCGTACAGGAGCTGCGAGCGCTCGCGCTCCTCCTTCTTCTCGAGCTTGGTGATCTGGCCCGGCTTGCCCTGACAGTCGGCCACGATCTGCGCCGCCAGGTCCTCGGCGATGCGCTTGCCGCCGAGGTAGCGGCCGCGGTAGCCGCGCTGCTCGCTGGCCTCGAACCCGGCCTCGACCAGCCAGTAGGGCTCGGGCTTGAACGCGCGGATCTCCTCCTCGCGGCGAGCGACCAGCGCCAGCGTGGGCGTCTGGACGCGACCGAGCGACACGGCGCCGTCGAACGCCGCGCGCAGCCGGATGGACGCCGCCCGCGTGGCGTTCATCCCCACCACCCAGTCCGCCTCGGAGCGCGAGCGGGCGGCGTCCTCGAGCCGCTCCATCTCCGCGCCCGGGCGCAGCTGCTCGAACGCCTCCACGATGGCCTTCTTGGTCATGGAGCTGAGCCACAGGCGCTGGACCGGCTTGTCCACGCCGGCGGTCTCGTACACGTAGGCGAAGATCAGCTCGCCCTCGCGCCCGGCGTCGCAGGCGTTGACGATCCGCTCCACCTCGTCGCTACGCATCAGCTTGTGCACCGCCGAGAGCTGCTTCTTCGAGCGCTCGTCGACCGGGACGAGCTTGAACTTGTCCGGCACGATCGGCAGGTCGGCGAAGCGCCACTTCTTGAGCTTGGGGTCGTACTCGTCAGGCGCGGCCAGCCCGACCAGGTGGCCGACGGCCCAGGAGATGATGAAGTCGTCGCCCTCCAGGTGGGTCTTGTCCTTGGACTGCTTGAAGGCGCCAGGGAGCGCGCCGGCCAGGTCGCGGCCGACCGAGGGCTTCTCGGCTATGACGAGTGTCTTGCTCATTACGCCCAGTCCACGATAGGGGGGCTCGACAACCCGTGTCCACCGAGTCGCCCGCGGCCAAGCTAGCCGCGAGCTAGGACGCCGTCAGCTCACGGGGACGCCGTCCGCCGCGCTCTGGAGCGCGGCGATGTCGAGCTTGCGCATGGTCAACATGGCCTTCATCGCGCGCGTGGCCCGCTCTGGGTCCGGATCGGAGAACAGCTCGTCCATCCCGGTCGGCACCACCTGCCAGGACAGGCCGTACCTGTCCTTGAGCCAGCCGCAGGGCCCTTCCTCGCCGCCCTCGGACAGCCGCTCCCAGTAGTGGTCGACGTCCTCCTGCGTCTCGCAGTTGATCTGGAAGGAGACGGCCTCGCTGAACGTGAACTGGGGCCCGCCGTTGATGCCGACGAACCGCTGCCCGTCCAACTCGAACTCCACGGTCATGACCGTGCCGGCCGGTCGCGGCCCGGCCTCGGTGTAGTGGGCGACGTTCACGACGCGCGAGTTCTTGAAGACCGAGATGTAGAAGTCCGCGGCCTCCTCGGCCTCGTCGTCGAACCACAGGCTGGGTGTGATCGTCTGCTGCATTGCGCTGCCTCCTGTCGTACGGCGGGGTACCAGCTCCCGCGACGGATACTTGCACCTGTTGACGTCTGGCCCGGGAAGAGCTCATCGCCCGTCGCCGAGGCGAGCGAGCGGCCAGCCCATAGTCTGCGGTCCATGCCGGCGCGCACGGCGACCGCGTTCAGAGGCTGGCCCCCGGAGGCGCTGGAGTTCCTACGCGAGCTCGAGGCCGACAACGACCGCGACTGGTTCAAGGCCAACCGGTCCCGCTACGACGAGCACCTCGTGGGCCCCACCCGGGCACTGGCCGAGGATCTGGCCGACCTCGGGCGGGCGCACCTCTTCCGCCCCTGGAACGACACCCGCTTCCATCCGGGCCCGCCGATCAAGGAGCACGTCGGCCTGGCGATCGGCTACGAGGGCGCCGGCGGCTTCTACGTGGAGCTGTCGCTGGACGGGCTGCTGGTGGCGGCCGGCATCCACATGCCCGCCGCCGACCAGGTGGAGCGGATACGCAGGGCGATCGACCAGCAGCGCACGGCCACCGAGCTGACTCGCGCGCTGCGGCGCGCCACCGACGGCGGCCTAACCCTGAACGAGCCCGACCTCGTGCGCGGGCCGCGCGGCTACCCGCCCGACCACCCGCGGATGGACCTCCTGCGACGCCGGAGGCTCACGGTTGCGCGCCGCCACGATCTGCGCGCTTGGCTGCACCGGCCGGAGGCGGGCCGCCGCATCCGCGAGGGTCTGGACGCCGCGTCGCCGCTCGTGGCCTGGCTGCGCAAGCACGTGGGGTCCTCGCAGGTGTCGCGCTGAGTCCGGCCTACGGCCGGTGCGGGCGATCGATCGGCCCGTGGGTGGCGAGGACGCGGCCCGACGGCAGGCTGACGACCGTCTCCCCGGCGTTGTCGTTCTCGTTGCTCTCCCAGATCCCGTTGTAGGGATCGGCCACCTGGAAGAAGCCGAAGCGGCCGTGCAGGCCGGTGACGTCGATGTACTGCTCGTAGTAGCGCGACGGGTACACATCGGACCAGCCGACCGACGTGCCCAGCGTGACCCGCTGCGCCCCCGAGTTCTGGTTGCAGCGCGGGTACACGGGGCCGCTGGGCGAGCGCTTGCCGGGCTTCGTGTGCTTCAGGTCGCGCAGGCAGTAGAACTGCTTCTCCCCGGTGCGGACCTGCTTGATGGGGGTGTAGCTCTTGTCCACCGACCAGAGCGTGAAGACGCCGGCGTTGCGGAACTTCCAGTAGCTGCCCTGGCCGGGTATCGCCTTGAAGCCGAGGTACGCGTGCGTGTTCACGTACATCACGCCGCCGTTCGTCTTGTGGATGACCTGCACCGCCTTCATCGTGCGCTTGCCAGACCGATGCCCGCGCAGCTCGGCTGGGCCGTGCCCGCGGCTGTTGATCGAGTTCTGTCCGTGCAGCAGGACGCGCCCTCCCGTGTGCTCCACCCAGACGTCGGCCGGCGGGCTCATCTGGAGGTTGGGGCAGAGAAGCTGCTTGCGGTTGGGCCCGTGGCACGGGTTGGGGTCCACTGTCGTGTAGGACGAAGCCCCGAACGCGGCCCCGGCCGCGCCCGCCCCGGCCGCGGAGGCGAGGGCGGCGGCCAGGATTCGTCGGCGAACGGCACGCATGGGCGCGGACTTCTAGCGAAGCGGGCGGCCGCGATGCGCCACAGGCGTCAGCGAGCGCACGGACCGGTGCCGACGGGGCCCCCAACGTGGCTCAGCTCTGACCCGACCACGGAGTCGGGTACCGCGAAGCCGCCGTGCTCCGGACCGCTCGTCGTGGCGGCGAAGACCGTGCCCAGCACGCGCCCACCCCCGTCCACCATCGGCCCGCCGGAGTTGCCGGAGCGCACGAGGCCCCGCAGCGCCGTTACCAGGCGGTGTATGGGCCCGCGGCCGTAGGCGTCCTGGGTGATCACCTCGGTGGTGGCGCCGAGGCGCGCGGGCCGTACGTCGAACGGCCCGTTCTCCGGAAAGCCCAGGACCGCCGCCGACGTGCCCACGGGCGCGTCCGTCCGGAGCGGCAGCGGGCGAACGCTGGCCAGCGCGGGCACGCGCAGCACCGCCACGTCGTTGTGAGGATCGAAGACGACCGGTCGGGCGTCGTAGTGCGGTCCCACGCCGCCGAGCTGCACGGTGGTATCCGTCTCGCCCGCCACGACATGGGCGTTCGTGACCACCAGGCCGCCGCTGTTGGCCACCCAACCCGAGCCCTCGATGCCCAGCCCGCAGGCCGTGCCCAGCACCTTCACCACGCTGCGTCCGGCCTCGCGCACCTGGGGATCCCGGGCGATCCTCGCGGTCGGGGGCGGCACGTCGGCGCGCGGGCCGGCGATGTGCGGGAACGGGTCGAAGCGCGCCAGCGCGTGCAGCACCGTGTCCGGAGGCAGGATCGAGTTGAGCCGGCGCAGGATGGCGGAGCGCTGTATGTCGCCGCGGAGGCCGCGTGCACCCGGCGTCTGCAGCGCCACCGCGCCGCCAATCCAGCAGATGACCAGCCCGGCGCAGGCGATCAGGACGGCGCCGCCCGCGCCGTCGACCACTCCCAGCGGACCCCGGAGGAACTTGCGCAGGCGGAACCCCACCAGCTCCAGGAGCGACGCGAGGACTCCCCCGACCATGAATGCCCCACCCAGCGCGAACACCGGCGCGTAAGGCGAATGGGCGCCGTCGTGGAGCAGAAGCGGGCCCACGCGCGAGCCGATGAGGCCGCCGCCCACGAAGCCGGCGAGCGACAGCGCTCCCACGACCAGCCCCTGGGCATAGCCCCAGAGCGCCATGAGAAGCGTAAACGCAACGATGATCCAGTCGATGGCAGTCAAGCCCGGTCCTCCGCGCGCGCCCATGCTCCGTGCGACACGCCCCGGAGTCGGTCAGACTACGCCCTGACCGTGGCGCGGCGTGAGTTCTCAGAGGAGCGTCGCAGGCGGCTGACCCACCGCGCGCTGCCTGCCGCCGCGATCGCGGCGCTGGTGCTGGTGCTCGTCATCGCACTGGCCGGCGGCGGCCCGTCCCCCGCGGTCGAGACCGCACGCGCGTTCGCGGCCGCTTGGCAGCGCTCCGACCAGCGGGCCATGTACGCGCTGCTCACGCCGGAGGCCCAGCGGCGCCACCGACTGGCCGAGTTCGCCGCCGCCTACCGCCACGCGGCGGCCACCGCCACCGCCACCGGGATCGTTGCGGGCAAGCCGCGCGACGCCCGCGGGGGCGCGGCGCTGCCGGTCACCGTCCGCACGCGCGTGTTCGGGTCCATCCGCGCGCGCCTGCAGCTGCCCGTCAAGGGATCGCGGGTGGAATGGTCGCCACGGCTGGTCTTCCCCGGGCTGCGGCCCGGAGAGCGGCTGACGCGCCGGAGCGTGCCGCCGCGCCGCGCGGCCATCCTGGCCCGCGACGGCCGCACGATCGTCTCGGGACCGGCCACGGCCCGCGTGACGGGTGTCGCACCGGGCGGGATCGCGGGCACGATGGCCGCCCCGCCAATCGCCGCGCAGCGCGCTGCCGCCTACGCGCGCGGGTTCCCGGACGGATGGCCAGTCGGCCGCGGCGGGCTCGAGCGGATCCTCGAGGACCGGGTGGCGGGCAGTCCGGGGGGCACCCTGCTGGCCGGCGCGCGGCCGATCGCGCGGGCGGCGCCGCGACCGGCCCCGCCGGCGCGCACCACGATCGACCTCAAGATCCAGGCGGCGGCCGACACCGCGCTGGCCGGGCGGCTGGGCGGCGTCGCGGCGCTCGACGCGCGCACGGGAGCCGTCCGGGCGCTGGCCGGCGTCGCGTTCTCCGCCCCCCAGCCGCCTGGCTCCACGTTCAAGATGGTCACCCTGGCCGCTGCGCTCCAGAACCGCGTGGCCAAGCCCTCCACGCCCTTCCCGGTCGCCAGCTACGTCCTCCTCGACGGGGTCAAGCTGCAGAACGCCAACGGCGAGACGTGCGGGGGCAGCGTGGGCGAGGCGTTCATCGTCTCGTGCAACTCCGTATACGCGCCCCTGGGGGTGCGCGTGGGCGCGCGGCGGCTGGTGGGCATGGCCCAGAGCATGGGCTGGGACAGGCCCCCCACGCTGCCAGGCGCCCTGCCCAGCACGATCCCGCCGGCCAAGGCCATCACGTCGCCGCTGGAGCTGGGCTCCACCGCGATCGGACAGGGCAGGGTCCTGGCCACGCCGCTTCAGATGGCGATGGTGGCCCAGACGATCGCCGCCAAGGGCGTGCAGCACCCGCCCAGCGTCGTGCCCGAGGGGGCGCCGCGTGCACGGCGCGTGCTCAGCGCCCGCACGGCGCGGACGATCGCCAGGCTGATGGTGGGCGTCGTGGCGCGCGGCACGGGCGTCTCCGCGGCGCTGGGTCCCGGCGTGGTGGCGGGAAAGACGGGCACCGCGGAGCTGGAGAGCACGACGGGGCCCTCCGCCA
The DNA here is from genome assembly GCA_034664185.1 of Thermoleophilaceae bacterium. Lineage (GTDB taxonomy): Bacteria > Actinomycetota > Thermoleophilia > Solirubrobacterales > Thermoleophilaceae > AC-37. The sequence goes on along the minus strand of JAXDIC010000151.1, from coordinate 9,812 downwards.
AGGACCTGACGGGCAACCAGCAGAGCCACACGGACGCCTGGTTCGCGTCGTTCGCGCCGGCCAGGCGCCCGCGCATCGTGGTGGCGGTGATGCTGGTGCGCGCCGGCGCCGGAGGCGACACGGCCGCGCCGACCGCGCGCCAGGTACTCCAGGTCGCGCTGGCCGGCGGCCGGTAGGCAGGCCCGGCGCCCGCCGCGCCGTCAGATGTCGAGCTCGACGCGCTCGACCTGCGCCGGCAGCCCCGGTCCCCTACGGCCCTCGATCAGCAGCTCGAGCGGGCGGTTCTCGAGCGACGCGACCGGGAACTTGAAGAGCAGGAGCGACCCCTCGGTGGGCCCCGTCGCGGCGGCGCTGCCCGGCTCCGGGATGCAGGCGTTGTGGCTGAGCAGCCGCGGCCGGTACGCGAACACGTCGTCGGCCGGCAGCGGCAGCGGGCGGAACGTGTTGCCCTGGTTGTCCTCCACCTTGAAGGTGGTGGCGATCGGCGTCCGGAAGCCGTGCCCGGTGTTGCAGACCTTGATGAACACGCCGTAGAGCGCGAAGCCGGGGGGAGCCTCCGGCCCGCGGTAGTAGCCGCGGTCCTCGGCGTCGCGCAGGTTGAGCTGGCGCGTGATGTAGACGTTGTACGCCAGGCCGGCCACGTTCACGTTGAGGCCCTCGCGAGCGGCCCCGTTCGGGCGCCCGGACTTGCAGCCCGAAGCGGCCAGCGACAGCACGACGACGCAGGCGACCAGGGCGCTCTTGGGGCGTGTGGGGCGCATCGGGCGGCGGAACTCTACCCGCTCGCCCCGCCGGGCTCGCCCCGCGGACCGAGGCCGAACCTGGGCGCCTTGAGGGGCTCCCAGCCGGCCACCGTGGCGTGCTCCAGCGGACGGCCGGGCTCCTCCTCGAAGATGGTTCGCAGCCGCTCGAGCGCGACCTTGGTCTTGCGCCTCAGCCAGGGGCGCGCGCCCAGGCGCTCCATCACGGCCTCGCGCGCCGTGCCGGGCTCGCTCCACAGCGTCATGTCCACGCGCGTCAGTCCCTCACCCTGGCGGGTCAGCTCGAACACCACCTCGCCGCGCGTCCGCTCGATGCGCCCCCCGCGCGTGGCCTCGACTATCCGCCGCGGCCGGTCGGCCTCCACGATCGCGGTCTCGGTCCAGACCCGGTACCGCGGAGCCTCCAGCCGGTAGCGTGCGGCCGCCCCCACGCCGCTGGACCTCGGATGCTCGAGCCGGAACTCCGACGTGTAGTGATCCGTCCACGCCGGGCGGTAGGCCAGGTCGGCCATCAGGTCGAAGATCTCCTCGCGCGGCGCGGAGATGTACGTATGCGCCGTCACCGGGAGCATGGCGGCCGGATTCTATGAGCGCGGAGGGCCGCGCGCGGAGCGCCTAGGCGGCGCGCTGCATCACGGCCAGCGGGCGCTCGGTCGCGTGGACGCGCTCGGACGTGACCGGCGGGCCCTGCCTGGACGGCACGCGGGCGACGCACAGGGAGCACACCCGGCGACCGGATTCCAGGACGTGCACGAGCTCGCCCACCAGCGGCGTGCGGCGGCAGCGCGCGCAGCGCGGGCCGTCGGCGTGCAGCGCCTCGAGGCTGTGGCGCACCAGGATGGGAGCGATCTCCTTGGGCATGCCTGACCACTTCTCCCCCACGGCGCGGATCCCTCCGGGCGGCCCGCAAATTGCGGCCGATCTGGCCGTGGCGCGCCCCGCGGTCGCGGACGGTCGCCAAATCTCTCGTTAGAATTCGCACTATCTCTGGAGGAGAGATCGACACCGTCCCCGCCGGAACGCTCGCCGGCGCCGGGTGCTTCCGCTGCGACGCCTGCGGCTACGCGTTGGCCATGCAGGAGTTGGACGAAGTGCCCACATGCCCGCACTGCGGCGGGGGTGACTTCCGCCGTTCCTCGATGTTCGGGGAGTTGGCGCTGGCGGAGCCCACGGGTGACATGTGGGATCGGCCCGAGTGGCTCGCCGAGGCCCGCGACGCGCTTGTAGCGGCTGGGATCTACATCGCGTACGAGGACGACGAGCGCATCCGCGTGATCGCCCTCCAGCAGGGCTGGACGCGAATCGGTCGCAGCCTGTCCGCCCACATCCGCTTCGACGATCCCACCGTGTCCCGCCGGCACGCGCTGATCCACCACCAGGACGGGGCCGCCCGCATACTGGACGACCGCAGCCTGAATGGCGTCTTCGTCAACGGCTCGCACGTCGACATGCGCGAGCTTCAGGACGGCGACCAGGTGGCCGTCGGGCGCTTCCAGCTCCACTTCATCAGCTTGAGCGGCCGCGCCGAACGGCCCGCCGGCCAGCGCGTCGGCGCCGCGGCGTAGCTCACGCCACTCGGGGGAGAGAGCACGGCGGGCCCGACTGACGGGCCCGCCTGCACGGCCCTCCCGGGGCCGGTCCGCCGGCATGCCTCGGCCGAGCTATAGTCGCGCCGAATGGCGACCACGATCGCGGTCCTCTCCCAGAAGGGCGGAACGGGCAAGACCACGACCGTGCGCACGCTCACCGATGTCTTCGGCCGCGTGGGGCTGGACGTCCTGGCCGTCGACCTGGACCCGCAGGGCAACCTGTCCGACTACTTCGACGTCCCGGCCGACGCCGATCCCACCATCGCCGACGTCCTGGCGGGCCGCGTCAAGGCCGTGGACGCCATCCACGGGGGCGTGGTGCCCGCCAACCTCGGCCTCGCCGAGGCCGAGCTGGTGCTGGGCGGCAAGATGGGCCGCGAGATGACGCTCCGCCGCGCCCTGCGCGACGTCGGGCGCCGCCACGACGTGATCCTGGTGGACTGCCCGCCGGCCCTGGGCCTGTTGACCATCAACGCCCTGGTGGCCGCCGACTACGCGCTGATCTCCACCGAGGCGCAGTACTTCTCGCTCCAGGGCGTGGAGCAGGCGCTGGAGATCATCGAGCTGGCCAAGGAGAACCTCCAGCCCGATCTCGAGTGGCTGGGAGTGGTGCTCAACATCGCCGACCTCCGCACCGTCCACTCACGCGAGGCCCTGGCCCAGCTGCGCGAGCGCTTCGGCGAGCGCGTGTTCGAGTCCGTCATCCGTCAGTCGATCCGCTACGCCGAGTCGGCCGAGCGGGGCGTCTCGATCGTCGACTACAAGGCCGAGCTCGGGGACGACTACCTGGCCCTGGCCGCCGAGGTGCTCAACCGCGTCGGGATGGACGAAGAGAGCGCACGCGTGGCCGAGCTGCGCGCACAGCTGGTCCCCGCCTAGTGACCTGAGGCGGAACTTCCGCCTCAGGTCACTAGCGCAGGATCTGGAACCGCGCCGACGACGATCGGCCCTTGCCGCCGGCGTCGCGGACGCGCACTCGGTAGGGGCCGGCCGGGAGCACATGCCCGTGCACCGCGCCGGAGAGCAGCAGGCGGTTACGACCCGCGTACGCCACCAGCCGGGCCGAGCCGAGCCGGGTGGTGTGGCCGCGCCGTCTGCGCTCTATCGAGACCAGCACCATCCCGGTGCGACCGGCGCGGAACCTCAGCTCGCAGCCGCCCCGCCGCCCGCGCGCGCGGCGGGGCCGGCGCCGCGTGGCCACCTGGGCCCAATGCGCCGCGGCAAAGCGCCTGGGCGCGACGCTGACCCCCGAGATCCGGATCGGATCCTTCACGAACGCGCCCGGGGCTGGCGGGTGTCGGCCGTCCAGCAGGTCGGCTACCGCGTCACGGAACGCGAAGAACCCGAGCTTGGGACGGTCGCCGTAGGAAAGGAGGCCCACGTGGTTCCACAGCGGATCGTCGTCGGACGGGTCCGGCGGCGGCGCAGACTCGGCCCAGTAGAAGTAGTCGAACCCGCGGAGGCCGAGCTGCTCTCGCACGCTCCCGAGCCGGGCAACCGTGTCGCCGATGAGCTTCGCCTGGTCCTTCTCGGAGTGCCCGTAGGAGCTGGCATGCGGGTCGCTTGTGGCCCAGCCGAACTCGGTGACCCAGATCTTGGCGTGGTCGCCGTGCTGGTCGAGCACCGTCCGGGCATCGCCGATCAGGGCCACCACGGTGCGATCGTCATGCGAGTACGGGTGCACGGCCAGCGTGTCGAACGTGCCTCTGGCCCCCGCCTTGTACATGTCGTCGAGAAACACGGGCGCCGTGACGCCGAACGACGCGTACGTCAGCCCGGCGGTCACGATCTCGGCGCCGGGCTGCGCCTGCCTTATCGCGCCGCTCACCTTGGTGAGGAGGTCGGTGTACTCGGCCGCGTTCGGGTGGTATCCCCAGAACACCGGGATGTTGGGCTCGTTCCATATCTGCCAGGAGAGGATCGGCAGGTACGGAAGCTTCGGGTTGGTCTTCCAGAGGACCCCGTCGGGCCCGTAGCGGGCCGCCAGGACGCCGGCGAACGAGGCCATTTCGGCGTTGCTCTTGGGCGGATACTCGACCCGGTGCGGCACGTCGGCGGGGCGCTTCGAGCGCCAGTCGGGCGGATCCTCGAGCGTGGGCAGGACGCGCAGGCCATGGCGCGCGGCCTCAGCCACGAGCGAGTCGTAGTAGGTGAAGTCGAACTGGTTGGGCTTCCTCTCCACGAACGCCCAGCTGAACGGCTCGCGCACGCTCTGCACGCGGATCGCCGCGATGTCCCCCAGCACCTTGATCCGGCGCGCCGTGGGCGAATGCACCACGTCGCCCACGTTCGCGTTCATCCCGACGAAGTCGGCGGGAAGCGACGGCGCCTGCGACCGCGCCGCGGCCGGGACGGCAAGCGCGCAGGCCAGCGCCGCGAGCGCGACCAGGCGCCTAGAGCTCGCGGACATCCGCTCCACCCGGCGCGAACTGGGCACGGCGGATCTCGCAGTCGGGCGCGGCCTGGCGAAGGCGCTCGAACAGCGTTCCCGTCTGCTGCCAGTGGCACCAGAACAGGACGGCCGGGCCCGCGCCGGAGATCGACGCCCCGACCGCGCCCAGCTCACGCGCCTGCCGCAGAAGCTCCATCGAGCGCGGGTAAAGCCGCTCGCGGCGCGGCTGGTGGATGCGGTCCTCGAGCCCCCGCGCCACCAGGTCGAGGTCTCCGCGCGCCAGCCCCAGGACCAGCAGTGCCCCGTGCGCCGTGTTGTGCACCGCATCGGCGAGCGGCACCTGGTCCGGCAGCGCGGCTCGGGCCTCCTCGGTAGGCACCCGCTCCGGCGGGATGGCCAGGACGCCCTCGATTCCCGGGGCCGGGTCGAATCGCTCGGGGGTCCCGTCGGCGCAGATCACGAAGCCGCCCAGAAGCGCCGCCGCGACGTTGTCGGGATGGCCCTCCAGCTCGGCCGCCAGCTCGAACAGGGGCGCGTCCAGCTCGTACATGTGGTCCGCGGCCACCAGGCCGGCGACGATGGCCGCCGCGCTCGAGCCGAGCCCGGCGGAGACCGGGATGTCCGAGCGCACGCTGAAGGCGATCCCGTCAGCGGGGTGAAGCGCCTCGAAGGCCCTCACGCAGAGGTTGGAGCGATCCTCCGGCAGGTCGGCCCCGCCGGCGTCGACGGACAGCTCGCCCGTCTCCTCCACCTCCAGCTCCATGTGGATGGCCAGCGCCGCGGCCATCGAGTCGAAGCCCGGCCCCAGGTTGGCGCTCGAGGCGGGCACGCGCACCACTCGGTGGCGTTTCACGCGCCCAGCACCGCGCGCTCGACCTCGTCGATCCGCGGCTCGCAGGGCATGACCGGAGCGGCACGCGCGAGTGCGGTGGTCGGATCCTTCAGCCCGTGTCCCGTGAGTACGCATACCACCCTGCCCTCCGCGCCGTACTTCAGCAGACCGGCCACGGACGATGCGGAGGCCGGCTCGCAGAACACGCCCTCGCGCTCGCCCAGCAGCGAGTAGGCCTCGAGGATCTCGTCGTCGGACACCGCTCGCACCTCGCCGCGCGACGCCGTGAACGCGTTCATGGCGTCCTCCCAGCGCGCCGGGTTGCCGATCCGGATGGCGGACGCCACGGTCTCGGGGCTCGCGACCGGGGCGCCGTGCACGAGCGGTGCGGCGCCCTCGGCCTGGTAGCCGTGCAGCCGCGGCGCGACGCCGTACTCCGTGAACCCCATCCACCACGCGGTCACGTTGCCGGCGTTTCCCACCGGGATGCAGAGCACGTCCGGCGCCTCGCCCAGCTGGTCACAGACCTCGAACGCACCGGTCTTCTGGCCCTCCATGCGGAACGGGTTGACGGAGTTGACCAGCGCGATCGGGTGGCGCTCCGCCAGCTGGCGCACGAGGCTGAGCGCCTCGTCGAAGTTGCCGCGCAACGCGACCACGCGCGCGCCGTGGATCAGAGCCTGGGCCAGCTTGCCGGTCGCGATCTTGCCCTCCGGCACGATCACCGCCCCCCGCAGGCCGGCCCGCGCGGCGTAGGCGGCGGCGCTGGCGGCCGTGTTGCCGGTGGAGGCGCACACCACCACCTCGGAACCGTCGCGGATGGCGGCCGACACGGCCACCGTCATGCCCCGGTCCTTGAACGAGCCGGTCGGGTTGGCGCCCTCCAGCTTGAGCCAGACGTCGCAGCCCGTGCGCTCTGAGATCGTGGGGGCGGGAATCAGCGGGGTACCGCCCTCCCCCAGCGTGACCAACGGATCGACAGGGAGCCTGTCGCGGTAGTCCCAGAGCCTCAGAAGATCTCCTCGATCACGCGGATCCATCGCGGCGGCGAGCGGAGGAAGTCGAGCCGGCCGATCAGGTCCACGGCGGCCTTGAACTTCGACTCCAGGACCGGGTGCAGCACCATCTCCAGCCGCGCGTCGTCGCCCAGGCCCTTCTGCACGACCGACTTGACCGACACCCCCTGGAGGCCGAGTATCTCGGCCACCTGCGCCAGCACGCCGGGGCGGTCCGCCACCTCGATGTGCAGGTAGAACGCCGACTCGGTGTCCGTGACCAGCGTCTGGTCCTCGGCTGGCGCCGGCAGCATCGGCGGCGGGATCATGGCCGAGATGACGTCGCCCAGGACGGCCGATGCGGTCTGCCTGCCCCCCGCTCCGGGACCGGACAGCGTGATCTCCGTGATGTCCGGCGACTCGATCGTGACCGCGTTGAAGGACCCGCTGACCGAGGCCAGCGGATGCGCGCCGTAGAGGAAGGCCGGGTGCACCCGCACCGAGATCCCGCCGTCCAGCCGCTCGGCGGTGCCCACGAGCTTGAGCGACAGGCCGAGCTCCTTCGCGTAGGCGATGTCCTCGCTGGTCAGGCGCTCGATGCCCTCGTGCGGCACCTGGTCCAGGTGGATCGGCAGGTTGAAGGCCAGCCGCGCGATGATGGCCATCTTGGCCGCGGCATCGCGGCCCGTCACGTCCTCGGTGGGGTCCGCCTCGGCGTAGCCCAGCTCCTGCGCCTGCCCGAGCGCCTCCTCGTACGAGGCGCCGGTGCGCGTCATCTCGGACAGGATGAAGTTGGTCGTGCCGTTCACGATCCCGTGCACCCGGTCCACGTGCGCCGCGGCCAGGGTCTCGTGGATCACGCGGATGATCGGCACCACGCCACCCACCGCCGCCTCGAACCGCAGCTGAACGCCGGCCGCGCGGGCGGCCTCGTAGATCTCCTCGCCGTGCTGCGAGAGCACCGCCTTGTTGGCGGTCACGACGTGCCGCCCGGCCGCCATGGCGCGGAGGATGTAGTCGCGCGCGGGCTCCACGCCCCCGATCAGCTCGACCACCAGGTCGCTGCGCTCGACGATGTCGTCGAAGTCCCCGCGCGAGCGCGTGAGAACCCCCGAGATCTCCGGCCGCTGGCCCACCGCGGCCTCGATCTGCGACGCCCGCTCCTCAAGCAACTCGTGGAAGGCGGCCCCGACCGTGCCGTGGCCCAGCAGCCCGACCCTGAACGTCACCCGTCGCAGCTGCCGTGACCAAGCGAAGCCATAATCCGCGCAAGTATGAAGCACGCCCTCCCTGCCCGGCCGGAGATCGGGACCCGCGACGGGCTCGCGTATGCGCTGTTCCTGCCGCCGGTCGAGCCACGCGCCGGCATCGTGATCTGCCACGGCGCGGGCTCGGCCAAGGAGAGCCACTTCGACTTCGCGCGCGCCGCCGTCGCCTACGACATGGCCGCGCTGGCCTTCGACGCGCGCGGCCACGGACGCTCAGAGGGAGCGTTCAGCCCGACCGCCGTCGACGACGTTCTGGAGATGTGCGCGCTGATGCGCGAGCACTCGACGCGCCTGGCGCTGCGCGGCTCCAGCATGGGCGGCTTCTGTGCCATCCACGCCGCCGCCGCCGACGGCGACACCGACGCGGTGGTGGCGATCTGCCCGGCCCCCGAGGACTTCCTCCTGCGCGGCCTGAAGTCCGACCGACCCGACGGGTTCGAGGCCGACCGCGACGCTCTGGGGCCGTGGTTGGAGGGGCTCGACCTGGTGCGGGCGGCCAGCTCCCTGGCGCCTCGCACCGCGCTGCTGGTCCTGCACGCGCGCGGCGACGAGCAGATCCCCTACACCATCTCCGAGGAGCTGTTCGAGGCCGCGGGCCAGCCCAAGCGGCTGCTGCTGCTGCCCGGCGGGCACCACCGCTCGATCCAGCACGACCTGGAGCTCCAGGCCGAGTCGCTGCGGTTCGTCGAGCGTGCGGTGGCGGGCGGCCCGGTTTAGGACGGCGCGATCTTGCAGGCGCTGCCCATGGCGGCTCCCGCCGCGGGCTGCACGCCGCCGACCGCCTGGGTGGCCGTGCAGGTGGCCTGACCGACCGGACCCTTCGACTGGGCCGGCGCTCCGGACTGGCCTCGCCCGCCGTGGACGAACCGCGTGGGTCCGCCGTCGCCCTCCCCCGGCGCCCTTCTGGGCACCCGCGGCGTGGGACCGATCGGAGAGGACGGCGCGCCTCCCGCACCGCGCGCGCCGATCCTCCCCGCGGAGCCAGGCCCCGTCGCGCGCGCCTGCGCGCCCGTGCGGCGTGCTGCGGCGCGCCGCGCCGCGCTGCCCGGAGCGTGCCGGACCGCGCGCACCAGACGCGGCGCCGGCGCCCGCTCGACGGGCACGCTGTTCACGGAGGTGGCACCCACGCCTCGAGGCCAGCCGTTGAAGGTCACCAGCGCGCTGACCATGGCAAGCATGGTCAACGAAGCGGCCAGCAGGACGCCGGTGGTGCCCAAGGCACCGAGAGTGACCCTATTCACATTCATCAGGCGCGGGGTAGCGGAGTGTTTATTCCCCGAACCCGCGCTCTCTATGCGCTTATTTCGGCTCGCCCTGGGGCTCGGGCCGATCGGACCCGCCGGCATCGGCCTCGGGGGCCGATGCGACCGCGGCCAGCACCGTCGGCCGGGCGCGGGCGATCAGCGACAGCACGGTCCCGGGAGCGGCCTGGGCCACCTGGACGACGGGCGCCGTGACCGGACCGGGAGCGGGAGCGGGATCGTGCTGCGGCTGCGGCTGCGGAGCGCCGGTCTGCGACGCGGGTGGCCTACCCGTGCCGGGGCCGCGCGGCTTCGGCACCGCCGGGCTCCCGTGGGAGCCGGGCGCGGACGTGCGCGGCCGCACCGGGGCGGCGTTCCGGTCGTTCCGGCGGGCCGCCCGGCCGCGGCGCGGGTCGCCCGCCAGCGGGCGTGTCGTGGCCACGCCCGGAGCGATCCGTTGCGGCACGGAGCCCCCGTCGGCGGGGCCGGGATCGGTACGGATCGCCACCAGCGGCTGGACGCGCGCGGGAGCGGGCGGCCTGGGCCAGCCGTCGAAGCTGAATGCGTGCGGCGAAACCGTCAGTCCGGCGGCCACCGAACCGGCCAAGAGCGCCGCGAGGGGGGCGGTGCGCAGGGCCGTCTTGGCGGAGGGCGCAGTCACGGTAAGGCCCCTATCGGCACTTCCGGGCAAACCTTGAGTCCTGGGCGTCCGCCCTGGACAGATGTCCAGACGA
>JAXDIC010000313.1:0-8763 GCA_034664185.1 Thermoleophilaceae bacterium | reverse complement strand
GAGCTGCAGAAGCTCACCGACGGGCGCATCGGCGAGCTGGACGACTCGCTGGCCGGCAAGGAAAAAGAGATCCTCGAGGTGTAGAGCCCCGGGGGCTCCCGCCTATGGCAGCGCGCCACGTCGCGATCATCATGGACGGGAACGCGCGCTGGGCGAGCGAGCACGGACTGCCGGTGCTCGCGGGCCACCGCGAGGGGGCCAAGACGCTGAAGCAGACGGTCCGCGACGCGGTATCCCTGGACGTGCTCGAGCTGACCGTGTACGCCTTCTCCACCGAGAACTGGACCCGCCCGCGCGACGAGGTGGAGGGCCTGATGGCCATGTTCGCCGAGCTGATCGAGACCGAGACGCCCGAGCTGGACGAGGAGGGGGTGCGGATGCGCTTCATCGGCCGGCGCGAGGGGGTCACCGACGAGCTGCGGCGACGCATGGCATGGGCCGAGGAGAAGACCGCCGGCAACGATCGCATGACGCTGTACGTGGCGTTCAACTACGGCGGCCGCGCCGAGATCCTGGACGCGGCGGAGCGCTACTCCGGCGGCGGCGAGGAGGCGTTCGCGAGCCACCTGTACGCGCCGGAGATGACCGACCCCGACGTGCTGATCCGGACCAGCGGCGAGCGGCGCCTGTCGAACTACCTGCTGTGGCAGTCGGCCTACTCGGAGCTGGTGTTCAGCGACAAGCTGTGGCCGGACTTCGAGAAGGACGACCTGGCCGCCGCCCTCGACGAGTACACGGCGCGCGAGCGCCGCTTCGGAGCCCGCTGATGGCCGAGACCCCAAAGCGCATCCTCCAGGCGATCCCCGCGATCGGGTTCGCGGCGTTCATCATGGTCGAGGGCGGGATCATCTGGGCGCTGGGGCTGATCGTGCTCGGCGTGCTGTGCATGCGCGAGCTGTACGAGATGATGCGTCGGTCCCGGCCCGTGGACATCGCCGGCTACCTGGCCCTGGCGGCCCTGTGCCTGACCGCGCTCTACGGCGAGAAGCGCCAGATCCTGCTGGTGCTGGTCCTGACGCTTCCGCTCACCTTCCTCCTCGCCGCCGTTCGCCCGCGGCGCAGCAGTGTCTCGTGGGGCATCGCGGCCACGCTGTTCGGCGTCTTCTGGATCGGGTTGGCCCTCGCTCACGCGGTCTTTCTGCGCGAGCTGCCGCACGGCGGCGCCCTGGTGGTGGACACGCTGATAGGGACGTTCATCGGCGACACCTGCGCGTACTTCGGCGGGCGGGCGTGGGGGAGGACCAGGATCGCCCCGCGCATCTCGCCCAACAAGACCCTGGCGGGCCTGGTCAGCGGCATCGTGGGCGGCACGTTCGCCTTCTGGCTGTTCGGGCTCGCGTACCAGCACGAGTGGTTCGGCGGCACCGACCGCGTGCTGATCGGCCTGGCGGTTGCCGTTGCCGCGCCGGTGGGCGACCTGTTCGAGTCGATGATCAAGCGCGACCTGGGGGTCAAGGACACCGGTCGCGTCTTCGGGGCCCACGGCGGTGCGCTGGACCGCCTGGACGCGGCCCTGTTCACCGTGGTGGCCGCCTACTACGTCAGCGTGGCGGTGCTCCAGTGACCGGCGAGTGGCTGCCGCCCCACCACCCCAACTGCATGGGCTGCGGGGACGAGAACCCCGCCGGCATGGGGATGCGGATGCGGATCGACGGCGACCGCGTGTTCGGCGAGGTGACACTCGACAGCCGGCACGAGGGCGCCCCGGGGTACGCCCACGGCGGTGCCATCAGCACCGTGCTGGACGACGCGCTGGGAATGCTCCTGTTCGTGCTGAGGCGACCGGCCGTGACCGCCAGGCTGGAGGTCAACTTTCGCCGCCCGGCCTACCTCGACCAGCTGTTCGACGTCGAGGCCTGGGTCGACGAGGTCAAGGGCCGCAAGCTGCACCTCGCGGCCGAGCTGCGCAGTGCCGGCGAGCTGGTTGCCGACGGTCGCGCTCTGTTCATCGAGGTCGAGCCGGAGCACTTCGCGCGTGGCGCGCGCCTCAGCGGCGGGGACCCGCGGGCCCGGCGGCTGCCTTGGTAGCCGCGCAACTCGCGGCAGGAAATTCGGTTTGAGCGGGTGCCGTGAAACGGTCGACCGCGCTGCTTGCTGCGATTGTCGGGCTCGGGGCGCCCGGCACCTCTCCCGCTCCCGCGGCAGCCGCCGGCACCATCGCTCCGATTCCGGCGTTCACGCCGACCCCCTTCGCCATGGGCGGTCCGGTATTGGCCGGTAACAGGATCGCGTGGGCTGCCCCATCGGGGGCGGGCGGCTATGACGTGACGACCCAGGAGTCGGACGGGTCCGGAGTCGTAACCCAACACGTCTCCACCCCTGACGTGCCTCCGAACTCCGGCGGCCGCCTGTACCTGGAGGCCTCAGGCCAACGCGTCGGGCTGGGTCTCCACGTCGACCGGTGCGAAGCCTCGGAGTGCGACACATTGACTGGCGTAACGCGCTATCAGAGCAGACTCTCCGCCCCCCTCGGCCAGCCGCTCGAGCAGGTCGGATCCGGCTGCACGAGCACCGCCGAGTGCGATCGGAACCGGTGTCTGAGTGAGCCGCTCGTGGACGTCTGGGAGCAAGTGGTGGCGTACTCGAGCTGCAGCGCTCGCCTGGTGGTCCACGACTTCGCGCCCGGGGCGAGCCCCTCCGAGCGCGAGTTCGCCGACGCCAACCAGGGCCGCATCGCGGGGTCGAAGGTGGCCGTCCAGCTGCCAGATCAATCCTCAGCGAGCGGCGGCGCTCACGTCGCCGTTCGGGACTGGCGCACGGGCGCCGAGCTATACCGCCTTGGCGGCTACGCTCCCTTCGATGTCCAGGCGGACGGCAAGGTGACCTTCATCCGTCGCGTCCCGGAGTCCGTTTTCCCGCGCTTCGCGATCGACTGGGCATCTCCAGAGGAGCCGCTGCCGCACACTGTTGGCACGGTGGCCTTGGAGGCGCCCGCGGAGCTGCGGATCGCCGACAACCGGATCGCGTACATGACAATCCCCAACGGAGGGGTGGCGCCAACAATCGAGGTTCGCGCCCTCGACGGCACTGAGGTTGCGGTGATCCCAGCGCCTGGCGGGCTGAGCAGGCTCGACTTCGACGGGAGCCGCGTGACATGGGCCGAGCGGCCGTGCAGGGTGGTCTCGATCCTCACCTGGGACCTCCATGGTCTCGCGCCGTCCGTGTCACACCGTTGTCCGCCAGCCAAGGTCGCCACCGGCCACGCGCGGGTCAACGGCCAGCGCAGTCTGCCCCTCCAGCTGTCGTGCCGGTCCGACCCCACACTGGGGTGCGCGGGGACGGTCACGGTCACGGCCCGCGCGGCGGGCCGCCATCACCCTCGCCTGGCCGTCGCCGAACACTTCTACGCGCTCGACCCGGCCCGCCACGAGGTTCTGCGACTGCCGCTGGGCAAGCGCATTCTCTGCGCGGACCGGCACGAGCGTGTGCTGGCGCGTGTGACGTCGACGTCGCAGGCCGATGTGCCGAGGGGCGCTAGCGGCAGCGACACCAGCCATGCTTTGCGGCTGCGCGGCCCCGGCCTACGGACGGCGCCCTGCCCGTAGACTGCCGCCGCCATGCCTGACGGACTGGTCCTACTCACCGGGTTCCCCGGCTTCATCGGCACCCGGCTGGTGGCGGCCCTGCTTGACGCCGACCCCTCTCTGCACGTCGCCGCCCTCGTGGAGCCGCGCATGGCGGACCGGGCTCGCGAGGTGGCTGCCAGGCTCGACACCGAACGCGTGGAGGTGCTCGAGGGCGACATCGGCGAGCGCGGGCTGGGCCTGACCGGCGACGCGCTCGATCGGCTGCGTGCGGACGTCACCGTCGTCTATCACCTGGCCGCGATCTACGACCTGGCCGTGCCCCTGGAGATCGCGCAGCGGGTGAACGTGGACGGCACCGGCAACGTGCTGGACTTCTGCGCCGACTGCGAGCGACTGGAGCGGCTGAACTACGTGAGCACCGCCTACGTGGCCGGCGACCGGACCGGCGTGGTGTACGAGCACGAGCTGTCGGTCGGTCAGAAGTTCAAGAACCACTACGAGTCGACGAAGTTCCAGGCCGAGCTGTGGGTGCGCCACGCCATGGACAAGGTCCCGGTCACGATCTACCGGCCGGCCATCGTGGTGGGAGACTCGCGGACCGGCGAGACGCAGAAGTTCGACGGGCCGTACTACATCCTTCGAACGATCGCGCGCACCATGAGGACCGGCGTTCTGCAGATGGGCACGGACGAGGCGTCGTTCAACGTGGTGCCGGTGGACTTCGTCGTGGACGCCCTGGCGGCGGGAGCGGCCGACCCGGCGAGCGTGGGCGAGACGCTTCACCTGGTGGACCCGGACCCGATCAGCTCCCGCGAGCTGGTCAGGCGGCTGTCCCAGGAGTACGCCAGCAAGGAGCCGTCGGTCAGGGTGCCCACCAAGCTCCTCGAGATGTCGCTGCACCGCAAGTCGGTGCGGAAGGCGTTCGCGGGGACCCCGCCCGAGTCCGTCGTCTACTTGAACCACCCGGTGCGCTTCGACGCCCGTCGGGCGGCCGATCTGCTGGCCCGCCACGACCTGACCTGCCCGCGGTTCGAGGACTACGTAGGGGCGATGGTCAGGTTCTTCCGCGAGCACGAGCAGGACCCGGCGTTCACCGCGTCACGCTAGCGCGGTGGCCACCCGCCTGGTCATCCTCGGCACCCACCTCTTCGCCGAGGAGGTGGCCGATCTGGTCGAGCAGCTGCCCGACCACGAGCTCGTCGCCTTCTGCGAGAACTGGGATCGGGAGCGCTGCCGGGAGCCCCTGCTCGGCCGCCCGGTCGTGTGGATCGACGAGCTGGGAGACCTGGCGGGGGACCACAAAGCGGTCTGCGCGATCGGGACCACCAGGCGGCGCGGCTTCGTGGAGCAGGCCGCGGCGACCGGCATCGACTTCGCCACGCTGCGGCACCCGACCGCGACCGTGTTCCCGAGCGCCGAGGTGGGGCCGGGGTCGATACTCGGCGCCGGCGTGGTCGTGGCCGCCCGCGCCACGATCGGCCGCCACACGATCCTCAACCGCGGCGTGCTGGTGGGGCACCACACGACGGTTGGCGACTACGTGACGATCTCGCCGGGCGCCAACGTCGCGGGAGCCGGCAGCGTCGGCGACGGCGTGTACGTGGGCATGGGAGCGGTCGTGCTCGATCGGATCTCCATCGGTCCGCAGTCCGTGATCGCGGCTGGAGCGGTGGTCACGCGCGACGTGCCGGAGCGCGTGAAGGTCAAGGGCGTGCCGGCGCGTGTCACCCAGGAGGGAGTGGAGGGCCGCTGAAGCCGCGCACCAGCGTGCTCATGCCGGCGTACGGCACGGAGGCGACGATCGCCGAGGCCGTCGAGAGCGTGCTGGCGCAGACGGTTCCGGACCTCGAGCTGATCGTGGTCGACGACGCCGGTCCCGTGCCTGCCGCCGAGACGCTGGCCGGCATACGGGACCCGCGCCTGCGGATCGTCAGGCACGAGCGCAACCAGGGCAGCGCCGCCGCGCGTGGCACAGCTCTGCGCGAGGCAGCGGCTCCCCTGGTGTCGCAGCTGGATGCCGACGACGCGTGGGAGCCCGAGTACCTGGAGTCCGTGCTTCCCTGCTTCGAGGATCCCGGGGTTGGGCTGGCCTACACCAACGCGCTCATCGTGGGCCACCCCACGGGCCACGACGACTACATCGGAGACCCGTCCGTGCACCCGATGGACACCTTCCCCAAGTTCGCCGAGCAGAACCCCGTCCCGGCCCTCACGGCGACGATGCGCACCCATGCGGTGCGGGGCGTTGGTGGCTACACGCGCTGGCTGTGGGCCGCGGGCGACTACTACCTGTACGCGCGCCTGATCATGGCCGGCTGGCGCTTCGCCTACGTCCATCGCAAGCTGGCGCGATACCGGTGGCCCACGCCCGAGCGAGGCAAGAGCGCGGACCATGGTCGCGTGGAGCGCGAGGAGCTGAAGATGTGGCTGGCGTTCGTGGCGCGGCATCCGCTCACTCCCGGACCGCGACGCCAGGTGCGGGTGCGCGTCCCGCGCGAGGCCAGGCGCGCCCTGGCGCGCTTAAGAGCGCCACAGGCCCGTCCCTAGACTGGAGCCGATGCGCAGGATCGTGATTCTCGGGTCCACGGGCTCGATCGGAACGCAGGCGCTGGACGTGATCGCCCTCGATCCCGGGATCGAGGTGGTCGGCCTGGCCGCGGGCACCAGCTGGCAGCCGCTGGTCGAGCAGGCCGCGCGCCACGGCGTCAAGCGGATCGCGCTGTCGGACGACCGGGCCGCCGCGCGCGCCGCGGAGCAGTGGACCGACGGCGAGGTGCTGGGCGGGGCCGAGGGCCTGGTGCGGCTGATCACCGAGACCGACTGCGACCTGGTGCTCAACGCCCTGGTGGGGTCGGCCGGGCTGGGCCCGACCGTGGCCGCGCTGGGCGAGGGAATCGACCTGGCCCTGGCCAACAAGGAGAGTCTCGTGATCGGCGGCGAGCTGGTGATGGCGCTGGCAGAGGCGACCGGCACCGCGATCCTGCCGGTGGACTCGGAGCACTCCGCCCTTTACCAGCTGATCGGCTCCGAGCGGCCCGGGCACGTGGACCGGCTCGTGCTGACGGCGTCGGGCGGCCCGTTTCGCGGGCGCACACCGGCCGAGCTGGCGGCGGTCACGCGCGAGCAGGCGCTGGCGCACCCGACCTGGGACATGGGCGGCAGGATCACCGTCGACTGCGCCACGCTGATGAACAAGGGCTTCGAGGTGATCGAGGCCCAGCACCTCTTCGGCGTCCCGCTCGAGCGGATCGACGTGCTGGTCCATCCGCAGTCGATCGTGCACGCGCTGGTGCACCTGAACGACGGAGCCTCGCTGGCCCATCTGGGCTACCCCGACATGCGGGTGCCGATCTCGTACGCGCTCAACCACCCCGAGCGCGTGGACGTGCCGGGCGTGTCCACGCTGGACCTGGCCCAGGCCGGGCAGCTGACCTTCGAGCAGCCGGACGTCGACACCTTCCCGTGCCTGCGGCTGGCCCGCCAGGCCGCCGCGGCGGGCGGTACGGCGCCGTGTGTGCTCAACGCGGTGGACGAGGTCGCCGTGCAGGCCTTCCTCGACGGCGAGCTGCCGTTCACGGGCATCGCCGAGGTCGTGGACCGAGCGCTTGACGCACTCGAGCCCGAGCCCGTCATGCACTTCTCGGACCTCTACCGGGCGGACGCGCGCGCCCGCGAGCTGGCGCCCCAGCTCGTGGCCGCGGCCGCGCGGGCCGTCGAGCACGCGTGAGCTACGTCCTCGCCCTGCTGGGCTTCGTGATGCTCGTGATCCTCCACGAGGCGGGGCACTTCGCCGCGGCAAAGGCGGTGGGCATGCGCGTGGAGCGCTTCGCGCTGTTCTTCCCGCCGCTCCTGTTCCGCAAGCAGATAGGCGAGACCGAGTACGCAATCGGCGCGATCCCCGCGGGCGGCTACGTGAAGATCACCGGGATGAACCCGGACGAGAAGCTGCCGGACGAGGTGCGCACCCGCGCCTACTACTCCCAGCCGGCCTGGAAGCGCGTGGTGGTCATCGCGGCTGGGCCCGCGGTCAACTTCGTGCTGGCGGCGGTTCTGCTCCTGGCGTTCTTCCTGGTGCACGGGCCGGAGTTCGGCACCAGGCAGATCGACAGCGTCGCCAGGAACCTGCCGGCCGCCGGCGTGCTGCGACCGAACGACAGGATCCTGGCCGTGGACGGTCACGCCGGCGGCCCCAAGCGGATCCACGACCTGATTGCCGCGCACCGCTGCCCGATCCAGCCGCCCCGCGCCGGCTGCCGCGCCAGCAAGCCCGTGACCCTGGTCGTGCAGCGCGCCAGCACCCGACTGACGGTCCGCCTCACGCCCGTCTACGACGCCAGCACCAAGTCGATGCGGGTGGGCTTCACGTACAGGTTCGCGCACAGGCCGCTGCCGTTCGGGAGCGCCGTGGACACCACCGCCACGACGTTCTGGTACTTCACGAAGGAGACGGTCAAGCTGCCGCTGCGCGTGTTCGACGCGAAGAAGCGCAAGGAGATCGGCACGGCCGTCGGCGCCTACGACGTCACGCGGCAGACGATCCAGAAGGACGTCGGCCAGTCGCTGGGCATCATCGCGCTGATCTCGCTCTCGCTGGCCATCATCAACCTGTTCCCCTTCCTTCCGCTCGACGGCGGCCACATCTTCTGGGCGATCGTGGAGAAGGTCCGCAGGCGTCCGGTGCCCTTCAGCGTGATGGAGCGCGCCAGCGTGATCGGGTTCGTGCTGGTGCTCGGCTTCTTCTTCATCGGGCTGTCGAACGACATCGGGCGGCTGACCGGAAACGGGTTCCAGGTGCGGTAGAGATGGCTCCAGGCGCGCCGTTCGCGCCGCTGGCAATATCCTCCAGGGGTACGAGCGTCGTCACAGGGGGAGACATGGAGGCAACCACCACCCAGCAGGAGGAGCGCATCGAGTTCAAGGCGCTCCAGGAGCCGACGCTGTGCGCCGCGTTCCAGGTCACCGTCAACGATCACGCCGACCGTCCGGCGCTGCGCACCAAGGGCGACGAGTTCACCATGACCTGGGGCGAGTACGGGGACAAGGTTCGGGCGCTCGCGGGCGGCCTTGCCGCACTCGGGCTCGAGCGCGGCGACACGATCGCGCTGCTCCTGACCAACCGTCCGGAGTTCCACTGGGTCGACACCGCCGCCATGCATCTGGGCGCCACTCCCTTCTCCGTCTACAACACCTACTCGGCCGAGCAGATCGAGTACCTGGTGAGCGACGCGAAGAACAC
>JAXDIC010000292.1:0-5006 GCA_034664185.1 Thermoleophilaceae bacterium | reverse complement strand
GTGGCCCTGACGATCGCCGGAGCGGTCGTGCTGGGCATCACGCTCCTGCACGACCTGCCGAACACCCGGAAGACCGGTCAGATCGGCTTCGCGTTCGTCCAGGCCAGGGCCCACAAGGGCGCCGGCTTCTGGCTCGAGCTGATCGGGGGGGTGCTGGCCCTGGTGGCGGGCCTAACGGCGCTGCTGCGGCTGCGGCGGGAGCAGCGGCGGCCGGACCCGGAGGACGAGCTCGGTGAGGAGCCTGCCCCGGCGTGAGCCGGCGGCCCTACCAGCGGTAGTGGGCGAAGGCCTTGTTGGCCTGGGCCATCCGGTAGATGTCCTCCTTGCGCTTGTACGCGCCGCCCTGATCGGATAGGGCGTCGGAGAGCTCACCTGCCAGGCGCTCCGCCATCGTCTTCTCGCGCCGGTCGCGGGAGAACTGGATCAGCCAGCGAACGGCGAGGGTGCGCGCGCGGCGCTGCGGGACCTCGACCGGGACCTGGTAGGTGGCGCCGCCGACTCGGCGGGAGCGGACCTCAAGGACGGGAGTGAGCGCCTTGATCGAGTTCTCGAGCGCCTCCACCGGCGGCTGGCTGGTGCGGCGAGAGAGGATCTCGAGGGCGTCGTAGACGATCTGCTCGGCCCGCGACTTCTTGCCGGCCACCATCACCTTGTTGATGATCTGCTGGACCAGACGCGACCCGTGGACCGGGTCGTTCTCGATTGGGCGGACTCCAGCGGGTGCGCGGCGCGGCATCTAGCTGACTACTTCGCCTTCACGCCGTACTGCGAGCGGGCCTTCTTGCGGTCGGAGACCCCGGCGGCGTCGAGCGTGCCGCGCACGACCTTGTAGCGCACGCCCGGCAGATCCTTTACGCGGCCCCCGCGCACCAGCACGACGGAGTGCTCCTGAAGGTTGTGGCCCTCGCCCGGGATGTAGGTGGTGACCTCCATCCCGTTGGTCAGCCTGACGCGCGCGACCTTGCGCAGCGCGGAGTTGGGCTTCTTGGGGGTGGTGGTGTAGACGCGGGTGCAGACTCCGCGGCGTTGCGGCGCGGCGATCCGCTTCTTGCGCCCCTGGCCGGACTTCAGGCCAGGCGTGGCAAGCTTCTTCTTCGGCTTCGTACGGCCCTTGCGGACCAGCTGGTTGGTGCTGGGCATGCGGCCGGCGATGCTAGCAGGGGACTGGCCCCGCTCGGGGGCTCTAGGCCGTCTGCGAAGCGGCGCGCAGCGGTGCCGGAGTGAGGGCCGCGGCGGCGATCACGAGCACGAACGCGAAGCATTGCGCGACGAGTGCCACGGGGTCGCTCGGCATCGGATCCCCGAACACGACGATCCCCCCGGCGATGGCGGTCATCGTCGCGGCGGCGCTGGTGACCGTGATGACCGGCACCGGATCACCCTGCTGGAGGCCGCGCGCGGAAGCGAAGAAGGAGATGATCGACGCGACGACCGCCGTGAGCAGCCAGGGCGAGAGCAGGCCCGCGGCTCCGTCGTGGCCCACGCCGCCCGTGAGCGCCTTGATGGCGACGTCGGAGACCCCGAAGAGGATGCCCGACGCCGTGCCCAGCAGCACGCCGTGGTGCTCGCGGGGGGCGCCGAACTTCGGGAACAGTACGAGGATCGTGCCGGCCGAGAGCAGGCCCGCCTCGAAGGCGATCATGCCGGCCGTGGAGTAGTTGGAGTGCGCCCCGCCGGCTGACGGAAGCGTGACGGCCAGCGTCGAGAGTCCCAGGGCCGTGAGGCCCACGCCGAGCCACTGACGGCGGCCGACGGTGAAGCCGAAGACCCGCTCGGCGAGGACCGTGAGCAGCACGAGGCCGCCGGAGATGACCGCCTGGACGATCGAGAGCGGCGCGAGCGCCATGGCGGCGACGTGGAACAGCCAGGCCACGACGGCCACGCCCATGCCGATCGCGAACCACTTGGAGCGGAAGAGGGCTGCGGCGCTGCGCAGCGGGTGGCGCCAATCGACGTCCGCGGCACGGTTGGCCCCCCGGTGCTTGTAAAGGAAGCCCAGGTTGGTCGTGACGGCGCAGAGGAGCGCGAGTGCTATTCCGATTTCGACGGTCATTGGATGCGACTAGGCGAGGCGACCCACCGGTCCCTGCCGCTAGTTCGAGCTATCGGCGCGAGAGCCTGCCCGCTTGAGAGGGAGCCAGTACGGGCAGACACCTGTGTCTACCTAAGGTTCCCGTTCTCGAAACCTCTTCCCCCGTCCCCTTAACTCGGTGCAACAAACTCGTGACAATCTGCCGCAGCGCCCGGAGGCGCCGATCCTGTTCGTGGACGTGGACGGGGTGATCAGCCTTTTCGGCTTTCCAGGCGAGGGGGACCCACCCGGCGCCTTCCACACCATCGACGGAATCCCCCACTGTCTGGGGCACGGCGCCGGGGAGCGGCTGCTGCGGCTGGCCGAGCGCTTCGAGCTGGTCTGGGCGACCGGCTGGGAGGAGAAGGCCAACGAGTACCTGCCTCATCTGCTGGGCCTCGGCGGCGAGTTGCCGGTCCTGACCTTCGACGGCCGCGCCATCTTCGGCTCCGCCCACTGGAAGCTGGAGGCCATCGACGAGTACGCGCGCGGTCGCCCGGCCGCCTGGATCGACGACTTCCTGGACGACACCTGCCGCGCCTGGGCCGCCGACCGCGACGCCCCGACGCTCCTCGTCCAGACCAGCTCCGCGACGGGACTGACCGACGCGCACGTCGACGAGCTGCTGGCTTGGGCGAAAGGGGTCATGGAAACGCCGGCGCAAACTCAGCCAGCCAAGAGAGACTGACGGCCCAGCCAAAAGAAGCAATAAAGGTGCCGCCCGAAGGACCAGGGCCCGTCCACACCCAGCCAAAGGAAGCAATAAAGGCGCCCGGGGAGGACCTGGGGGCCCGTCCACACCGGCGATGGACGAGGGGGAGCGACGATGGCGACTCCCGGCGGCGGTTTACCGCCGGCCGGGAGGCGCTATCGGAGCTAATACCCGAGCAGCAGCCCTAGGAGGCCCGAACTCAGGACTTCTCGGACCCGCCGCCCTCGTCAGCAGGCGGCGTAGCGAGGTCCGCAAGCTCGTCAGCGAACGCGGCTCCGTCGCCGCCATCCCCAGCGAACCCGAACCCCTCGAGGTCGCCGTTGCCGGTCAGCCCGAGCTCGGCCGCCAGCTCGCTGTCGTCGAGCAGGCCAATCTCCTCGGGACTCGGACGCGGAATCGGCTCGGTGGGCTCGATCTCCAGCCGCCGGTACCGGCGCAGGCCGGTGGCGGCGGGGATGAGCTTGCCGATGATCACGTTCTCCTTGAGCCCGAGCAGCCGATCGGTCTTGCCCTCGAGCGCGGCGTCCGTGAGCACCTTGGTGGTCTCCTGGAACGATGCCGCGGACAGGAACGAGTCAGTGGCCAGCGACGCCTTGGTGATGCCGAGGATGACCTCGGTGGTTTCCGGCTGCTCGCCCTTCTCCTTCTTGATCCGCGCCAGGTCGCGCGCCAGCTCGTGGCGATCGACCAGCTGACCGGGCAGGTAGCTCGAGTCGCCCCTCTGCTCGATGCGCACCTTCTTCATCATCTGGCGACCGATGATCTCGATGTGCTTGTCGTTGATGTCCACGCCCTGCGACTTGTAGACCTTCTGGACCTCCTGGACGAGGTACAGCTCGGTGTCGGTGCGGCCGCGGATCTCGAGCAGCTCGTGCGGGTAGATCGACCCCTCGTTGAGCTGGTAGCCGGCCGAGACCTTGTCGCCCGGCTCGACGTACAGGCGCGTGCGAACCGGGAACGAGTAGGCGTGCTCCTCGCCCGCGGCGTCCGTGATGGTGACCTTGCGGGCCTTGTCGGTGTCCTCGACTGAGACCACGCCGTCCACGTCGGCCAGCTTGGCCAGGCCCTTGGGCTTGCGGGCCTCGAACAGCTCCACCACGCGCGGCAGGCCGTGCGTGATGTCCGCGCCGGCGACGCCGCCGGTGTGGAACGTCCGCAGCGTGAGCTGCGTGCCCGGCTCGCCGATCGACTGCGCGGCGATGATGCCCACCGCGTCGCCGATGGCCACGACCTTGCCGGTGGCCGGCGCGACGCCGTAGCACTGCTGGCAGATGCCGGACTCGGCCTCGCACTTGAGGACCGAGCGCACCGGGACCGTGACCGGCTCGTCGCCGAACGCCTCGCGGATCTCCTCGACCTTGACCGAGGTGATCAGCTCGCCCTTGGACAGGAGCGGGCGGCCGCGCTTGGTCTTGAACTCCTTGGCCGTGAAGCGCCCGGCCAGGCTCGAGTTGAACCCGCCCGCGTCGCGGAGCAGGGGCGCCTCGATGAACTCCTTGGTGCCGCAGTCCTCGGTCCGGACGATCACGTCCTGCGAAACGTCGACCAGGCGCCGGGTGAGGTAGCCCGAGTCGGCGGTGCGCAGCGCGGTGTCCGCGAGGCCCTTGCGGGCGCCGTGGGTGGAGATGAAGTACTCGAGCACCGACAGGCCCTCCATGAAGTTGGCCTTGATCGGGCGCTCGATGATCTCGCCCTTCGGGTTGGCCATCAGGCCTCGCATGCCCGCCAGCTGGCGGATCTGCTTGAACGACCCGCGGGCGCCCGAGTTGGCCATCATGAAGATCGAGTTGAGCGCGGGGAGGTTCTTCTCCATCGCGATCCCGACCTCGTCGGTGGCCGCCGTCCACTTCTCGACGACGCGCTCGTGGCGCTCCTCCTGCGAGATCAGGCCGGTGTCGTACTGCTCCTGGATCTCGCTGACCTCGCCCTCGAAGCGGTTGAGGATCTCCTCCTTCTGCGGCGGGATGACGACGTCGTTCTTCGAGATCGTGATGCCCGCCTGCGTGGCGAAGTGGAAGCCCACGTCCTTGAAGGCGTCGAGCACAAGAGCCACCGCGTGCGGCCCGTGCAGCTCGACCAGCGACTCGATGACCTGAGCCATGTCGCGCTTCTTCAGCGGCTGGTTGACGAACGCGTACGTGTCCGGCTGGAAGTCGGCCTCCAGCACCTCCTCCAGCGCGCGCTCGATGCGCTCGTTGAAGATGATCCGCCCGACGGTGGTGA
>JAXDIC010000280.1:0-14258 GCA_034664185.1 Thermoleophilaceae bacterium | reverse complement strand
ACACCACCTTGGAGCGCGACTCGGTGGCGCCCTTGGCAACCTCGAGCAGGCCGCGGTAGCTGGAGCGACCGCCGTCCTTCGAGATCGACTTGGCGAAGATGTTGGACGTGGTGCGCGGCGCGGCGTGAACGATCTTGCCGCCGGCGTCCTGGTGCTGGCCGGCGCCCGCGAACGCAATCGACAGGATCTCGCCGTGCGCCCCCTCGCCCATGAGGTAGACGCTGGGGTACTTCATGGTCAGCTTCGAGCCCAGGTTGCAGTCGACCCATTCGACCGTTGCGCCGGCCTCGGCCACCGCGCGCTTGGTGACGAGGTTGAAGACGTTCTGCGACCAGTTCTGCACCGTGGTGTAGCGGATGCGCGCGCCGGGCTTTGCGATCAGCTCCACCACCGCGGAGTGCAGCGAGTCGGACGAGTACGTGGGAGCCGTGCAGCCCTCCACGTAGTGCACGTACGAGCCCTCGTCGGCCAGGATCAGCGTGCGCTCGAACTGGCCCATGTTCTCGGTGTTGATGCGGAAGTAGGCCTGGAGCGGCATCTCCACGTGCACGCCCGGCGGCACGTAGACGAACGAGCCGCCCGACCACACCGCCGAGTTGAGGGCGGCCAGCTTGTTGTCGTTGGCCGGGATGATCGTGGCGAAGTACTCCCGCACGAGGTCCTCGTGCTCGCGCAGCGCCGAGTCCATGTCGAGGAACAGGACGCCCTGCTTCTCCAGGTCCTCGCGTACCTGGTGGTACACGACTTCGCTCTCGTACTGAGCGCCAACACCCGACAGGAACTTGCGCTCCGCCTCGGGGATGCCCAGGCGGTCGAACGTCTTCTTGACGTCGTCGGGCACGTCGTCCCACGAGCGCTCCGCGCGCTCGGAGGCGCGCACGAAGTAGTGGATGTTGTCGAAGTCGACCTCGGCCAGCTTCGGGCTGCCCCACGTGGGCATCGGCCGCGCCAGGAAGTGGTCGAGAGCCTTGAGGCGGAAGTCGCGCATCCACTGCGGCTCGGACTTGAACTCGGAGATCTTCTCCACGATCTCGCGGTTGAGCCCCTTGGGTGCCTTGTAGAGATAGTTCTCGGCGTCGTGGAAGCCGAACTTCTCCGTGTAGTCGGAATTGATGCCCTGGAGGGCACGCTGCTCGGCGGTGACCTCGGGGGTCGCCATTACTCCACCTCCACCTTGATCATGTCGCCCGCGACGGTGACCGGGAACGTGTCGACCGGTCGATACGCGGGCAGGGTAAGCGGCTTGCCCGTGTGCAGGTCGAACCGCGACCCGTGCCTCGGGCACTCCACCGTGCAGTCGTCCTGGTTGAGCTCGCCCTCGACCAGCGGTCCGTTGTCGTGCGAGCAGCGGTCCTCGATCGCGAGGATCTCGCCCTTGCAGTTGAAGACGCCTATCTCGAGGTCCTCCCATTCGACCAGGCGCATGCCGCCGGGCGGGAGCTCGGAGACCGGGCAGATGTCGATCATCTCGGCCATCGGATTGAGCGTAGCGGCAGCGGGATCGCTCATACGCCCCCGGCCTCACGGGTGCCGCCGGGTGCGTACTCCGCGTCGTCCCAATCGGCGGACGCGCCCAGGCTGGCGCTCTTCAGGACCTTGAGCGAGAGCAGCGCGCACTTCATGCGCGTGGCCGAGATGTCGATGCCCAGGAGCTCGAGCACGAACGACTTGTCGAGCCGCAGGAGCTGCTCGGGCGTCATGCCCCTGATCTCGTCGGAGACCATCGAGGCCGACGCCTGACTGATGGCGCAGCCCTGGCCCGCGAAGCGGATGTCCTCGATCTTGCCGTCGTCGCCCACCTTGAGCTGGACGCGCAGCTCGTCGCCGCACAGCGGGTTGTTGTCCTCGGCCTCGAGATCCGCGTCGGCAAGCTCCCCGAAGTTGTGCGGGCGCTTGTAGTGCTCGAGGATGTACTCGCGGTAGAGCTGGTCCATGTCTAGTCCAGCCCGAACACGCGTCGGACCTCCGCCAGGCCGTCGACCAGGCGGTCGACGTCGGCGCGGGTGTTGTGCACGGCGAAGCTGGCGCGGGAGGTGGCGGCCACGCCCAGGCGGCGCATGAGCGGCTGCGCGCAGTGGTGGCCGGCGCGGATGCAGACGCCGTCGCGCCCGAGGATCTCGGCGATGTCGTGCGGGTGGGTGCCCTCGATCGAGAACGAGACCGCGGTGCCGCGCGGCTGGGCGCCGCGGGGACCGTAGAGCGTGAGGCCCGGGACCTCGGCGAGGCGCTCGAGCGCATATGCCACGAGGTCGGCCTCGTGCGCGCCCACGGCGTCGATGTCCAGGCCGCCGAGCCAGTCGAACGCGGCCCCCAGGCCCACCGCCTCGGCGAACGGGGACGTGCCCGCCTCGAACTTCCACGGCAGCTCGTTCCAGGTGGACTCCTGGAAGCCGACGCGGCTGATCATGTCGCCACCCGCGAGGAAGGGCGGCATGGCCTCCAGCAGCTCGCGCTTGGCGTGCAGAACGCCGATGCCGGTGGGGCCGTAGACCTTGTGGCCGGTGAAGACGTAGAAGTCCGCGCCGAGCCGGGCCATGTCGAGGCGCATGTGCGGCGCGGCCTGGGAGCCGTCGACCAGCACGCGGACGCCCATCCGGTGCGCGCGATCCACGATCTCCTGGACCGGGTTGATGGTGCCGAGCACGTTGGAGACGTGCACCACACCGAGCAGCTTGGGCGACTCCGAGAGCTCGCGGTCGAGCGCCGAGAGGTCGAGATGGCCGTCGGGCGTGACGGGGATGTACGAGAGCTGGGCGCCGCGCTCCTTGGCCAGCAGCTGCCAGGGAACGATGTTGGAGTGGTGCTCCATCTCGGTGATGACCACGCGGTCGCCCGGGCCGATGTTGGCCCGCCCCCAGGAGTAGGCGACGAGGTTGATGGCCTCGGTTGCGTTCTTGGTGAAGACGACCTCCTCGAACGCGCACCGCAGCCAGTCGGCCACCGTGCGCCGCGCGCCCTCGAACGCCGCGGTGGACTCCTGCGCGAGCGGGTAGACGCCGCGGTGGATGTTGGCGTTGTGCTCTGCGAGCGATGCGTACAGCGCGTCGAGCACGGCGCGCGGCTTCTGCGCCGTGGCGGCGCTGTCGAGGTAGCACAAGGGGCCGCCCCCGAGCTGGCGCTGGAGGATCGGGAACTCCGCGGCCACGCGCTCGACGTCGAGCATCGCCGCGGGAGGTGCCGTTGGAGCCAGCTGCTGCATCACGCGGCGGCCGCCTCGACCTCGTCGCGGATCCAGCCGTAGCCGCGCTGCTCGAGCAGGCCGACCAGCTCGGGGCCGCCCTGCTTGACGATGCGTCCCTCGAACAGCACGTGGACGGTGTCCGGCTCGACCAGGTGCAGGATGCGCTGGTAGTGGGTGATGATCAGCACGCCCAGGTCCGGCGACTTGAGCGAGTTGACCCCCTTTGCGACGACCTGCAGAGCGTCGATGTCGAGCCCCGAGTCGGTCTCGTCGAGGATCGCGGTCTTGGGCTTCTGGAGCGCGAGCTGGAGGATCTCCATCCGCTTCTTCTCGCCGCCCGAGAAGCCCTCGTTCAAGTAGCGCGAGGCGAACTCGCGCGGCACCTCGGTGAGCTTCATGGCGTCCTCGACGGTGCGGCGGAAGTCCTTGAGGCTGACCGGGTCCTCGCCCGCGTGCTCGCGGTGCACGTTCATGACCGTGCGCAGGTACTTGGTGACCGTGACTCCCGGGACCGACACCGGGTATTGGAACGCCATGAAGAGGCCCATGCGGGCGCGCTCGTCGGTGTCGGCCTCTGTGATGTCCTGGCCGTCGAACACGATCTGGCCCTCGGTGACATCGAGGTTGGGGTGGCCCATGATGGCGTTGGCCAACGTGGACTTGCCGGAGCCGTTGGGCCCCATGAGCGCGTGTATCCGCCCGCTCTCGACTGTCAGGTCGAGCCCCTTGAGGATCTCGCGATCCCCGGCTCGGACGTGAAGGTTCCTGATCTCTAGGTCTGGCATCTGCCTCCGTTCGGTTTGCTCGCGGCCTACGCGGGCACGGCCTCGCGCTGGTGCCGGTCGGAGAACTCGACGAGCTCGGCCAGCGTGGTGCCCTGCAGCGCCTTCAAGACACCGCCCTGCACCCTCATCCACAACAGCCGCGTGGAACACGCGCGGCCCGCGTCGCCCTCGTGCGAGCACGCAACGCGCTCGGACGGAAGGTTCTCGAAGCAGTCCATGGGCGCGACCGACCCCTCCAGCGCCAGCACGACCTGGTCCATCGGTATGTCCTCCGCCGGGCGCCCGAGACGGAAGCCGCCGTGGGCCCCGCGCGTGGAGATGACGAGGCCCGCGCGCTTGAGATCCGCCACCACGTGGTCCAGATAGGGCAACGGCAGCCCCTCGGCCTGGGCGATGGCCTTGAGCGAGGTGGGCTCGCCACCGTGCTCGCGGCCCAACCGCACCATCAGGCGCACGCCGTACTCGGTCTTCGCGGAGAAGGTCATGGACCCGGAAAGCCTAGCAACGGGGTCGGATTAATAGCGGGCCCGGCGTCCCTGGCGCGCAGCCGTTCGCGGCGCCCTCGTTGTGGCCCGCTCCGAAGAAATCGCTGCAAGTTTGGAGGTTAGGCCGTAGTCAAGAAGTTTTTTGTATGAAAAGCTTCCAAAGCAAGGCTGGGGGAATCGGCCATCGGCGAGACGGAGAGGGCGAAGTGACCAGCGAGCCGGCCCCCGGCGGGCCGCTATTGCAGGCCAACGGCGGCAGAACCCTGCCGGCGGCCGACGAGCAGCGCCAGCTCCGCGTGCTCCTGGTGGACGGCCAGGACCTCATCCACTGGGGCTTCAAGATGCTGCTGGCCGCGGAGTCGTGGGTGGATCGGTTCGTGGCCGCCCACAACTCGGCGCAGGCCCTGGAGCTGGCCCGCCGCTACCAGCCCCATGTGGCCGTCATCGACCTCCAGCTGGCAGGCGAGTCCGGGGCGGAGCTGTGCGAGAACATCCGCACGGCCTCGCGTTCCACGCGGGTGCTCTTGATGTCGGGCGTCAACCGCGTCTCCGCGCACTCCGCCCGCGCCATCGGCGCGTCCGGGTTCGTGCCCAAGGCCTGGGGCGCGCGCGACATTGCCGGCGCCGCGCGCATGGTCGGCCTCGGGATGACGGTGTTCGCGCCCGAGGCGGAACAGGCGGCCAGCCTGCTCACGGAGCGCGAGCGCGAGGTGCTGGAGATGATCGCGTCCGGCTCCACAAACCGCGAGATCGCCCAGCAGCTGTTCCTCTCGCCGCACACCGTCAAGGACCACACCAGCGCGCTGTACCGCAAGATGAAGGCTCGCAACCGGGCCGAGGCGATCCTGCGCGCTCAGCGGCTGGGCCTGCTCACCTAGATCCCTGGGTCTGGCTGACGCCGCGGCGCTGGAGCGCCCACCAGACCTCGACCAGGTCGTCGACCTTCCGCAGGTCGGCGCCGGTGAGCTGCTGGAAG
Organism: Thermoleophilaceae bacterium; assembly: GCA_034664185.1. Taxonomy (GTDB): domain Bacteria; phylum Actinomycetota; class Thermoleophilia; order Solirubrobacterales; family Thermoleophilaceae; genus AC-37. The sequence goes on along the minus strand of JAXDIC010000280.1, from coordinate 8,831 downwards.
CGCTGAAGACGGTGGCGCATGGTGTTCGGGTGGACGATCAGCTCCCTCGCGCTCTCGTCGATACGCAGCCCGGACTCGAGGTACTGCCTGACGGTCAGCTCCAGCGTCTCGCCGAACTCGCCCAGCGCGCGCAGCGGCTCCAGGTATCGCCGCACGAGCGTGTCGCCCAGGTGGTCCTCCGAGAGGATCGCCGGACGCAGCGACAGCTGGTCGACGTCGGCCACCCCGGGGATGCCGAAGGCCATCGCGGTCTCGAGGGCGCGCGTGGCCAGGCGGAACGACGCATCGAGGGCGCTCAGCTCCACCGCGGAGCCGAGTCCGAGCACCCCCTCCCCGGCGAGCTCCGGCCGGCTCGACACGATGCCGCAGACCTCGCCCTCCAGGATCGCCGCCAGGGCGCCGTGGCCGCCGGCCCCGCCGGTCGACTCGATGACGCGCGCCAGGAGAGCCGGATCGACGTCGGGCGCGGCGCGCGCGCGAAGCGCCATGTAGCGCCCGCCCGGCAGGAGCCCGTAGGCGGCGGCGCGGCCCTCGGCCTCCGCGCGCGGCAGCGTGCCGTCAAGGAGTCCGCGGAGAAACTGGGCGCGCCTGTCCTCCTGCTGCCCGGCGATCTCCCGCTCCACCTCGCGGTACGCGGCGGACGACCTGATCAGCACCGAGTCGGCCCAGTTCCAGAGCGCGTAGGCGGCCTCCGCCTGCCCGATCTCCTCCGCGCCGGCGTCGCGCGCCCGCGCGCGCCACTGATCGAAGATGTGCCGCATTGCCACGCCCCGCGCCTGGATGTAGGCGTCCATCGGGACGCCCGCGCGCGCCAGCTCGGCGGTGACGGTCGCGAACTGCTCCAGCTCCTCCTCGGTGGGGGGGCGCCCTTCCGCCACGGCCGCCTGCCCGCGACGCATGTTGGACGACACGATGCGGCGAAGCTCGGCCACCGGCAGGTCGCGAAACGCGGGGACCTCCGAGTGGATCGCGGCGGCGATTCGCGTGACCACGGGGCCGTCCTCGCGGAACATCTCGTCCGTGTCGAACGGCGGGCCCTGCGCGTGGCCGAAGCGCCGACCCGCGCTGGCCTTCCCTGTGCTCACTTACTCTCCCCCCTGGGGCCGGCGCCATCCAGTCGCCGGATGATGAGATAAAGCGGCCTAACGAAAAAAGTATATTGAGCGTCCTCCTGTTGGGCGCCAGCCTGGCGCTGGCGAGCGCGGCGAGCGCCGCTTTCCCGCAGGGGCCGCCCAACGACCCGCTGTTCAACGCCAGTCCGCTGCCCAACTCCACCAGCGAGCAGTGGGACCTGGCCAGCCCGGCGGCCGGGTTCGACCGCGGCATCTCGGCCGACCGCGCCTGGGCGCTGAGCACCGGGGCCGGCGTGACGATCGCGGACGTAGACGTGGGCGTGCAGCTCGACCATCCCGACCTGGCCAACCGCTGGGCGATCAACCCCGGCGAGACGGGCCGCGACTCGCAGGGCCGCGACCGCGCGACCAACGGGGTCGACGACGACCACAACGGCTACGTGGACGACTGGCGCGGGTGGGACTTCTATGGCTACGACAACAATCCGACGTCGGACACCCACAACCCGCACGGCACCAACGTGGCCGGCGTGCTGGGCGCGGGGGCCGACAACGGCATCGGCATAGCGGGAGTGGCCCCGGGCGCGCGGCTCCTGCCGATCCGCACCTCGGACAACATCCTGCACCAGGGCGTGCGCGTGGGAGAGGCGATCGTGTACGCGGCCGACCGCGGCGCGCGGGCGATCAGCATGAGCCTGGGAACGGACTCGTTCTCGACCCCGCTGCGGCGCGCGGTCCGCTACGCGCACCGCCGCGGAGTGGTGATGGCCGTGGCGGCCGGCAACGAGTTCCACTTCCATCACCACTACCCGCAGGTGATGGACGACGTGCTGGCGGTCGGCGGGATCAACCCGGACAGCGCCAACCTGGCGGCCCGCGACCCGCGGCTGGCCCAGGTCGCCACCGGCTTTGTCACCCACGCGTCCTACGCCGACTACGGGCCCCACCTGGACGTGGTCGCGCCGACGCAGGTCGAGACGACCGAGTGGGGCGGCGGCTACCGCAACGTATGGGACGGCACGTCCGCGGCCACGCCGCACGTGGCGGCGGTGGCGGGCCTGATCGCAGCCCGCGGGAAGGCGGTCGGGATCGCCCTGTCCGCCGACGAGATCATGCAGATCGTCCGGATGACGGCCGACGACCTCTCGGATCCGTCGCTGGGCTACGCGCCGGGCTGGGACATGACCTCCGGCTGGGGCCGCGTGAACGCCTTCGCCGCGGTCAGCCGCGTGGCACCCGGCCGGATCCCGCCGGTGGCCAACATCACCGGTCCGGACTGGTACCAGCCCGAGCGGAGCGGCTTCAGGGTGACCGGGATCGCGACCGGGCGATCGGCCACCAGCTGGCGGTTGGAGCTGGGCGCCGGCGACCAGCCGACCTCGTGGCGCGAGATCGCGAACGGCGGGGCCACCGGCGCGCACGCGCGCACGCTGGCGCGCGTGGACGCGCGGCAGCTGGCGGCCGGCCCGTGGACGCTGCGCATGCGCGCGACCGACGCGCAGGGCAACACCGGCGAGGACCGCGAGCTGTTCCACGTGCTGCGCGACCCGGCGCTGAAGCGCGGGTACCCCAAGCCGCTGGGCACCTCGGGCGAGTCCTCCCCCACGCTGGCCGACGTGAACGGCGATCACCGCCCGGACATCGTGCTCGCGACCGCCGGCGGCCAGGTGCACGTGTGGTCGGGCCGCACCGGGCGGGAGCTGCGCGGCTGGCCGCGGTCGATGGACGCGGCCCCCGGCTCGGGCCCGGTCGCCCGCCGCATCGGGACGGTGCGCAGCGGCTTCCTGGGGACGGCTGCCGTGGGCGACGTGGCCGGCGGGCGGCGCCCCGAGGTGGTGGCCACCGGGCTGGACGGGAAGGTGTACGCGTGGACGGCCGGCGGGCGGCGGCTGCGCGGGTTCCCGTTCCACATCGCCCTGCGAGGGACCGCGGAGCAGGGTCGCCTCGACGGCGCGATCTACGCGTCGCCCGCCCTGGCCGACCTCGACCGCGACGGCAAGCTGGACATCGTGTTCGGCGCCGCCGACCAGCGGATCTACGCCCTGAAGGGCAACGGCCGCCCCGTGCCCGGTTGGCCGGTGCTGGCGCGCGACGTGGGCGCCGGCGGGGACGTGGCCAAGATCCTGTCGTCGCCGGCGATCGGCGACCTGAACGGCGACGGCTCGCCCGACGTGGTCGAGGGCACGGCCGAGGCCTACGGCTCCACGCCCAACACGAGCGGGCGGGTGTACGCGTTCTCGGCCAAGGGCAAGCCGCTGCCGGGCTGGCCCGTCAAGCCGCCGGCGCTGGCCGCCAACTCGATCCCGCTGGCCGGTCAGGGAGTGCCGATGTCGCCCGTGCTGGCCGACGTGGACGGCGACCATCGCGACGAGGTGGCGGTCGCGTCGTTCACGGGCGAGCCCGAGCTGTACCGCGGCGACGGCACCCGGATGGGCGGGGCCGGCGGCCAGAGCCACTTCGACTACAAGGCGACCGGCGCGGGCTCCCGCGCCACCAGCCCGAGCGTGCTCGCTCTGGGCGCCAACGCGGCGTTCGGGCGAACGGCGCCCTCCGGCCCGCTTCAGCTGTTCGGCGGCGTCGTGGACTCACGACTGGCGGCGGCACAGGGGTCGCCCGGGACCAAGATCGACTTCCAGCACCTGCTGGGCGGCTGGGACGCCGCGAGCGGTAGCTGGGCGTCGTCGTTCCCGATCCCCATGGAGGGCTGGCAGATCCCCAGCGCCCCGGCGGTGGCCGACGTGGACGGCGACGGAAAGGCCGAGGTGATCGCCGGCTCCAGCGGCGACGTGCTGCACGCCTTCCGCCAGGACGGCTCGGAGCCGACCGGGTGGCCGAAGGACACCGGCGGCTGGCTGCTGGCGTCGCCGGCGGTGGGCGACGTGGACGGCGATGGCAAGCTCGAGGTGGTGGCGGTCACCCGCGACGGCTACCTGTACGTGTGGGACACCCCCGCCCGAGCCGGTGGCCAGCGGCAGTGGCCCTCCTTCCGCCACGACCCGCGCAACAGCGGCCGCTACGGGCTTCCTTAGCCGCCTCGCTGGCACGAGCGGCGATCGGGCCCGAGTAGGATGCCGGGCGTGAGCAGGGGTCTGCCTCCAGGGGTGGCGCGGGTCGGCGCGGCGCTGGCCGTCGTGCTCACTTGCGCGCTGGGAGCGGGCGCGGCTCAGGCCGCCAACGGCCTCAGCTTCCAGAGCGTCAGGGTGCAGAAGCGACCGGGCGACGGCGGCCTGCCGTGGGCCGAGCCGCGGATAGCGATCGGCCCCGACCAGACCAGCTGGGTCGTGACCAACAGGGAGCAGGCCGACGGCAAGGCGATCGTGCTGGGCTCGCCCGACGGTCTGCACTGGACGGCCACGCCCGGGCTGCCGGCGGGCCAGACCAGCGCCACGCCCGACGTCGACGTACTGGCCATGCCCGGCGGGCGGCTGCTGGCCAGCGAGCTGGACGACGCGGGCATCAACTTCCCGACGTCGGTCTCGGACGACCGCGGCAAGACGTGGACCGCGTCGACCGGCAGCACGCAGTTGGCCGATCAGGACCGTCAGTGGTTCGCCTACGGGCCTCCTGGGCCGGGCTCCACGAAGCCGCGCGTGTACATGCTGTTCCACAACCTGGCCTCGGGCCAGGCCCAGCACAACATGTTCGTATCCACGTCCACCGACGGCGGCCAGAGCTTCGGAGCGCCGATCCCGGTCGCGCTGCCCGGCTCGGACGCCTACCTGGACCTCCAGTGCGCCGACTCGGGCGGGCCCAGCGCGATCTGGGTGAACCAGCACGACGGCACGATCTACGCCGAGTACACAACGCGCGCCACGCCGACCGCGGCTGGGGACACCGGCGGCTGCACCGGTCCGGCCAGCGGGCAGCCGTTCGAGTTCAACATCGTGGCGGCCACCCGCGTGTGGCTGGCCCAGTCCACCGACGGCGGACAGACCTGGACCAACTCGCTGGCGGTCGACGACGCGAAGAGCGGCCAGATCGTGTCGATGCAGGTCGCGTCGGGCGGACTCGACCGCGCCGGCAACGTGTACGTCGCCTATCCGGAGGGGCCCCTCGGCCGGATCTACCCGGACTACAGCGGCGCCGGGGTGAAGTACAAGTGGGCTCGGCCGGCCAAGGACGGCAACTTCAAGTGGTCGGGCCCCAGGACGCTGGTGGCGGCGGACAAGAACCTGCCGGGCAACGTGCTGGTGCACATGCAGGCGGGCGACCCGGGCCGGTTGATCGCCGAGTACTGGCGCGGTCAGGCGCGCAAGGGCAAGGACCCTGTCTGGTTCCTGACCGCCTCACAGACCACCGACGGGCTCAGCGCCAGCCCGCGCGTCAAGGAGACCCGGGTCTCGAACGTCCCGGCGGACACGGGCAGCGCCAGCATGCTGATGGGCGCCTGCCACCAGGAGTTCAGCGTGGTCTCCGGGATCGTGAACGGGCTGGCCTGCGGGCGCTCGCCGGACGTCTGGGGCCTGACGGCCAACGCCAGCTGCCGGGCGGAGTCGACGTGGCCGGCGGTGGACGCGCAGGACAACCCCAACGACACGAGCGCGAACGCTCCCAAGGTGGCCGGCAACAACCCGGGCACGTGGGTGTCGCTGCAGACTGGCGGTCCGTCGCTGTGCGGCAAGAGCGGCGAGAAGCCGTACTTCGCCGGCGGCTGCCCGGACCAGAAGATTCCGGTGTCGAGCTTCGCCGCCCACCACGCTGTCACGCTCAACAACCAGCGCCTGACGGTCAAGGGCAGCGCCAGCGACGAGGGCTGCATCAGCGCCAACCTGATCCCGGGCGCGGGCCGCGTGGAGCAGGTGCTCGTCTCGATCGCCAAGGTGCGCGGCAAGGGGAACGGCAGCAACTGCTCGTTCCTGAAGGCCAACGGGCGCCTGACGGGATTCCAGAACTGCAGGCGGCCCGTCCTGCACCGCGCCTCGGGCACCACGAGCTGGAAGGCAAAGGTGCGCTTCCCGCCCAACCTTCCCCGCGGCGCCTACCGGATCGTCGCGCGAGCGATCGACGTGGCGGGCAACCGCGAGCCGCCCGCGCACACGCGCTTCGCGCTCACCTTCAAGTGAGCCTCCGCTAAGTCGCGGTCTCGCTCATCCGCCGGGCACGGTCCAGGCGGTCGAGGAAGTCGTCGTCGAGCGACTGGCAAGTGGGCGGCGAGGGCTGCGCGACGTGCGGCTCCGCGGCGACCGACCGCAGCCGCGTCTCCTGCACGCTGATCGCGTCGCGCAGGTGGTCCTCCAGCAGCTGGCGGCGCGCGCGCTCGACCTCGACCTCGGCGCGCGCCTCCCGAAGCTCGGCGCGCACGCGGGCCAGCTCCTGCTCGAGCTCGTCCGCGGGTGTGCCCAGATCCAGATCGATCTCCCCGGGAAGGGGCTCGAGGTCCTCCTCCTCGACAGGCTCGGGGGCAGCCATGGCGGGCTCGTCGACATCGTCGGGCCATTCGCCGGGGCGCGGCAGCGCCACGCTGGCCTCGTCGCCGGCGCTCAGCGCGAACTCGGAGCGCGGGTCCTCGACCAGCTCGACGTCCACCGTGAAGGCGCCGCGCCACGTCTCGCCCGCCGGTGTGGCGAGTGGGGCGGTGCCGTACAGATCGGGCAGAGGCGCCAGCTGGAGCAGCTCGCCGTCGCGGTCCACGGTCAGGGCGATGTCCTCCAGCGCGCGATCGACGTCCGCCACCCAGCGGCCGGCCACGCGCAGGAGGCCCATCTCGTCGCTGGCCTGGACGAACTCGTAGGCGTCCAGCTCGAACGACAGCGCGCGGTCGCCATCGGCGTCCTCGCGACGCCGCGCGTCGTGGTCGCGTCCGGTCCGCCAGAGCTGTGAGCGTGGGAAGAAGGGCATGCGTGTACCGGCCTCCTGGAGAGGCCCGATTGTTATCGGCAGCGAAGCTGCGCCGGCTGAGATCCGGCGCGCGGCAGCCGCCGTCAGGCCGAGTCGAGCACGGGGCCCAGCACTGGCGCGATGCGCCCGGGGAAGTCGGGCACGATCTTCAGCGCGTGCTGCCCGGCGGGACGGCCCTCGATCCCGGGGCGCAGGTCGTCGGAGCACATCAAGAGCCGGACCGACGTGGCGATCTGGTAGTCGGCCACGTTCGGCTCGTCCGAGCCCAGCACGCCGTCGGCGATCCAGGCGTCGATCCGGTCGAGCATCCCGGCGAGGTCGGCCAGGTCGGCGCGCACCCTCTCGTCGTCGGCGTGGTTGTAGCGCACGGACGCCCGCACGAACGGGCCCGCCACCGCGGTGGCCATCCCGGCCGGCATGCCCACCCGCGCGCCCTCGAGGAAGGTCCGGATGGCGGCGCGGTCGCGCTGGATGGCCCACCACGTGATCCGCCTGGCAACCGACTGGAGCTCCTGGTCGCCGAAGCGCTCCGCCTCGTCGACGGCCGCGCGCTTGACCGGGTCGGAGGGAAACAGCGGCGGCTCGGGGCGCAGCTCCTCGATCGCCTCGGCGATCGCCCGCGTGCCCTGCACCCTGCGGCCGTCCATGATCAGGGCGGGAACGGTCCGGCCCGGGAAGCGCGCCATGCGCAGGATCGGTCGGTGGATGGCCGCGACCAGGTCCAGCCGGCGGTACTCGATGCCCTTGCGCTCGAGCATCAGGCGGGCGCTCCACGACGGGTGCGAGCCGGGGATCACGAACAGGGTGGCGCCCATGCGGGCATCGTATTGCCCGCCAGGCCGCGGCGGAACCGCGGTGAACACCCGGGCGAACGATGTTCAGTCCTTTTTCACGCCTCCGGGGTGACGGGCAAGACCCGCCAAGGCAAATCACCCACAGGAGGTAAGTCCATGCGATTCATCAACAAGCTCCGCCCCTCCCCGGCGATGATCGTGGCCCTGGTCGCGCTCATGGCGGGTCTCGGCGGCTCGGCGATCGCCAGCTCGCTGATCACCGGCAAGCAGATCGCGAGGAACGCGATCACCAGCAAGCACGTCAAGGACGGCTCGCTGACCCTGGCTGACCTGTCCCCCAGCGTTCGGGGTGCGTTCAGCCACGGCAAGCCGACCCCGGGCTCGCAGCAGGGCTCTCAGGGTCCGGCCGGCCCGCAGGGCCCGCGCGGCGCGCAGGGCACCAGCGGCAAGAACGGAGCCCAGGGACCGCAGGGACCGCAGGGCCCCCAGGGACCCGCTGGCCCCAGCGGCGGCGGCAGCAGCAGCCCCACACCGGGCCCCGACGTGCTGACAGCGACGGTCACCGCCGACGGCAAGCTGGACCACGGCAAGGGCGTGAAGGCGATCACGCACACCGCCGCGGGCGACTACCTGGTCGCGCTCGACGTGCACGGGCTGGACAAGTGCACGAACGTGGGCACGATCGTCGGCACCCAGCAGGCCAACGACGGCAGCGCGACGATCCTGATCTCGCCGGCCAACGTGACCAACACGATCCGGGTCCAGACGTTCGTGGACTCGACCAAGCCCACCGCGACGAACAAGCCGTTCAACCTGGCGGTGTTCTGCCAGTAGTCGCAGCGGAGGAGGAGCAGGCCCGAGGGGGGCGCCGCGAGGCGCCCCCCTCGTCGTTCGCACGCCGTTCGGTGGCAGTGAACGGTGTGCCGGCGGTTGTCACGCCTTGACGTTGAAACGACCGAGACGGAGAGACCATGATCACCGCCACCCACATCCACCAGACCTCTCGCCAGGCGCTCGCGGGCCGCTACGCGGACGACCCCGTGGGCGACTACGAGACGACGGACGGCGGCTGGTAGCGGCATACTCGCGCGTCGGTGCCCACCGCCCAACGCATCGGAAACCTGCT
>JAXDIC010000274.1:0-6887 GCA_034664185.1 Thermoleophilaceae bacterium | reverse complement strand
CGCTGGTGGCGATCGCGCTGGTGCTGACGGGCTCGCTGGCCACCGCCGTGGGCGACGCGATCGGAGTGGGCAAGAGCGCGGTGGACGTGTGGAACGTGGCCAAGTGGCCGGTGATGCTGCTGGTGGTGATGACGATGTTCGCGCTCCTCTACTACATCGCCCCCAACGTCCGCCAGCCCAAGTTCCGCTGGATCACCCCGGGGGGCATCCTGGCGGTGGTCCTGTGGGTCGTGGCCTCGGCCGGCTTCGGCCTGTACATCGCGAACCTGGGGTCGTACGACAAGACGTACGGCGCGCTGGGCAGCGTGGTGGTCTTCCTCGTCTGGATGTGGATCACCAACGTGGCACTGCTCTTGGGCGCGGAGTTCGACGCCGAGCTGGAGCGCCAGCGCGAGCTCCTGGCCGGGCTGCCGGCCGAGGAGCGGATCCAGCTGCCGCCGCGCGAGCCGGCCAGCGGCTAGCGCGGCGCCAGTGCCCGGGGTGGGATTCGAACCCACACGCCCCTAGGGGGCAAGGGCTTTTAAGGCCCCGCTGTCTACCGATTCCATCACCCGGGCCTGAGATGACCGATTCGAGGCGAGTTTAGGCGCGCGGGGCCAACTCCTGGGCCGGCGCGCCGACCGCCTTTCGGTCGAGGTCGCGCAACTTTTACGACGCTAGGCTGTCCCAAGAGGAGGACACGGCCGTCTCTTGGAAGCTTCCGCTCTCCAGCACGCTTCGCGCCTGCCCGCATTGCCGGGCCGGTCGCCCCTGCTGCGACTCCAGAGCGACGAGCGCCTGATCGCGATCACGCGCGGCGGCAACCAGGCGGCGTTCGAGACGCTGGTGCAGCGCTACCAGTCGCGGCTCTTGGCGTTCTGCCGCCACATGCTCGGCTCGACCGAGGACGCGGAGGACGTTCTGCAGGAGGTGTTCGCGGCCTCGTACAACGCGATGCTCGCCGACGAGCGCCCGATCAACGCGCGCCCGTGGCTCTACAGGATCGCCCGCAACCGCTGCCTCAACCACCTCCGGCGCCCCACCGCGGCCGGGCAGGACTCGATGGACATCTTCGAGCGCGACGGCGGCACCAGCACGGCCGACACCGTCCACAAGCGCGAGGAGTTCCGCCAGATCGTCGCCGACGTGCAGGACCTGCCCGAGACACAGCGCACCGCGCTGCTCCTGCGCGAGATCGACGCGCTGTCCTACGACCAGATCTCCGAGGCGATGGACACGACGGTGCCCAGCGTCAAGTCGCTGCTCGTGCGCGCGCGCGTGTCGCTGGCCGAGGCGGCCGAGGCGCGGCTGCTCAGCTGCGGCGAGGTCAGGCTCGAGCTGGGCCAGGTGGCCGAGGGGCTGGCGCGCACCACCGCGCCCGTCCGGCGACACCTGAAGGGCTGCGAGCGCTGCCGCACCTTCCGCACCGAGCTGCGCCGCGCGAACCGCGCGCTGGCCGCCGTGTACCCGATCGGCGCGATCGCGGCGCTCAAGCTGTTCGTCTCCAAGCTGGGCATCGGCGCCGCGGCCGGCGGGCATGGCGCCACCAGCGGCTCCAGCGCGGGCCTGGCCGGCGGCGCGGGCGCCGCGGCCACCGGAGCCGGCGGCACGACGGCCGGGGGCTTTCTCTCGGCCGCCACCACCAGCTTGGCCACCAAGGCCGCGGCGGGCATCGCCGCCGCCGCGATCGTCACCGCCGGCGCCGCCGAGGTCAAGCAGGCCACCCATCGCGCCGATTCGCCGCGCTCGCACTCCGCGGCCACCGCCGCGGTCGCACGGCCGGCTCCGTTCCTGGCGGCTCGATCGGCCGTGGTGGCCACACCGACGCCGCTCGCACTGGCGCTCCCGGCCGCCGCGGCGAACAAGCCCAAGAAGGCGTCCAAGCCGGCCGTCGCCGACAAGAAGCCGGCAGTCACGCCCGTCGCGGCCCCCACTCCCGCCCCGGCCGCCGACACCCCGCCGCCCCCCGCCGACAACGGCACGCAGGCCACCACGCCGTCGAATCAGACGCAGGAGGGGTCCTCGACCGTCACGCTCGACAACTCCCAGCCGACCGGCTCGACCGACCCCGCGGGCCAGCCGCAGCCCAGCTCGCCCCCGGGCGAGTCGTCCTCGGCTCCCCCGCAGCCGCAGCCGGCCACCGCGGCCGGCGACGGCTCCTCGGCTTCGGCCGGCACGTCGACTCACCGCAGCGCCCGCGCGCGCAAGCACCGCTCGCGCCGCGCGCACGCGCACCACGTGCGCGCCCGCCGCCTGGGCTGACGCCGCCCGTCGGGGTCAGGCCACGGGCGCGAGCCCGATGACCTTCAGCCGGCGCTCCAGCGCCTTCATGGCGAACTCGCGCGTCTCATCGAGGCTGACGCCGAACAGGTCCATGCCCTCCTCGTACCACGGCGGCACGAGCACGCCGTCGGCCGCCGGCCCCGCCTCGACCAGCATTCGGGTGATGGCCTCGCTGTAGCGCGGGTCGCGCTGGGACATGTCGCGCAGAAAGCGCGCGCCGAACGCGACGTGCCGGTGCTCGTCGCGCGCCACGTTGTTGAAGCCCTCCACGAAGCCGGGCAGCATGCCCTGCTCCTCGTTGTAGCTGATGATGTAGTGCTGGCCGGTGAGCGCCAGCATCCCCTCGATGATCATGTGGTAGAGGGTGATCGCCTCGACCAGCGTCTCGAGGTCCTCGGGCTCGCGGGCGAGCCTGTCCACGCGGGTGTGCAGGAGCTCGTCGAACAGCGTGTGGAAGTTGGGGTTCAGGTGCGGACTGGTCTCCTCGAGGCGCGCCGTCAGCGTGTCGGACTCCAGTACGCCGACCTCCTCGTAGAAGCGGTTGAAGAACATCACGTGCCGTGCCTCGTCCGCGATCTGCGTGCAGAGGAAGATGCGCATCTCCTCGTCGGGGGCCGCGCGCATGATCGGGCCGAGCTCGTCGGCCACGCGCTGCTCGCCGATGAAGAAGGACGAGAGCCCGTACATGCGCTGGAAGCGCTCCTCCTCCTCGATGCGCTCGTGCCAGTCGACCCGATCCTGCGTGAAGTCCAGGTCCTGCACCGCCCAGTGCTGGCGCTCCCACAGCTTGTACAGCTGGTCGTATCCGAGCAGGTTGACCTCGCCGCTGTCGGCGGACGACATCACGGCGGGGTCGCGCGTGGCCTGGAAGTCGTCGCGATCGGTGCGCTGGGTGACGGCGTCGCTCACGTCTGAAGCCTCCTCGGAGAGTGGGGTGCGCGCAGGGTAGCGAATGAACTGGCTGGCTGGCCAACCGGCCCGCCGAACGGGGGCCGGTTGGCTGGCCGGGACTCAGACCGAGTGCGTCTCGCCCGGCTCCACGATCACGACCTCCGAGCCCTTCACCTCGGACTTGAACGCCTCCACGTCGGTCTCGATCGTGGGAAAGGTGTCGTAGTGGCACGGGATGACCTGCTTGGCGCCGATCAGCTCGCACGCGGTGACAGCGTCGTGGCGGTCCATCGTGTAGTGGCCTCCGATGCACACCAGCGCCACGTCGATCGGGTCGCGCTTGCCCGGCAGGGCGAGGTCCGAGAACAGCCCGGTGTCGCCCAGGTGGTAGACGGTCTTGCCGCCCAGGTTGACCACCAGCCCGGCCGGGACGTTGGCAGTGCCGTCGGGCGTGGTCGAGGTGTGCCAGGCGGGCACGAGGCGTACCCAGCCGCCGTCGAACTCCACGGTGCCGCCGATGTTGGGGTCGGCCACGTTCTCCACGCCCTTGTCCCCCAGCTCGCCGGCCATCTCGACGACGGCAACGCACTGAGCCCCCGTGCGCTTGGCGATGTCGACCACGTCGCCCCAGTGGTCCTGATGGCCGTGGGTGAGGAAGATGTGGGTGGGATCGACGTCGTCGGCACTGACGGCGGCCTTGGGGTTGCCGGTCAGGAACGGGTCGATCAGTACGCGGGTGTCGCCCTCGGTCAGCTCGAAGCAGGCGTGGCCCAGAAAACGGATGTCCATCGGTTGGTCAGTCCTCCTGTGTGTTTCGCTCGAGTTGAAGTGCCAGCTCCCACCCAACCGCGACTCCCACGAGCATCCCCATGCGCGTCTCGTCCGCCAGCAGCGTCCGGACCGCGCTCAGGCGCTCGTCCTCGTCGGGGGTGGTGGCCGCCTTGAGTATCTGCCCCTCGTGCGCCTCTTCGAACCAGCCGCCCTCCTGGAGCGCCTGGGCGAGGATCATCTGGAGCTGGGGCGCGATCCTAGAGACCCGCGCCTCCGCGCTGCGGAAGCGCTCCGGATCGCTCAGCGCCTGAACCGCCGCGTCGATCTCGGCGTCGGTCGGCTGGCGTTCCGGCACGGCGCGGATAATAGGCGCGTGAACCAGCCCGGGCCCATCGCCGGAGCCGCGCCTCGGCTAACCCAGCTCTCGCACGGCGCGGGCTGCGCCTGCAAGCTCCCGCCGGGACTGCTCCACGACCTGGTCGCCGACCTGCCCCGCTCCACCGATCCCGCCCTGCTGGTGGACCACCACACGGCCGACGACGCCGCCGTCTACCGCGTCTCGGACGAGCTGGCCATCGTCTCGACCGCCGACTTCTTCACCCCGATCGTCGACGACCCGTACGACTTCGGGCGGGTGGCGGCCACCAACGCGCTCTCGGACGTCTACGCGATGGGCGGGACGCCGGTCACCGCGCTCAACCTCGTGGCTTACTCGGTCGAGTCGCTCGGGCCCGAGCCGCTCCGGCAGATCCTGCGCGGCGGCGCCGACGCCGCGGCGGCGGCCGGGGTCGCGATCGTGGGCGGGCACTCGATCGACGACGCCGAGCCCAAGTACGGGCTTGCGGTGACGGGCACCGTTCACCCCGACCGCATCGTGCGCAACTCGACGGCCCTGGCCGGACAGGCACTGTTCCTCACCAAGCCGGTCGGCGGGGGTGTGGCGTCCACCGCGCTCAAGCGTGGTCTGGGCACGCCGGAGCTGGCCGCGGCCTCGGTCGACGTGATGACCACCCTCAACCGCGACGCCGCGGCGGCCGCCCTGGCCGCGGGAGCCAGCGCGATGACCGACGTGACCGGCTTCGGCCTGCTGGGGCACCTGCACGAGCTGTGCGAGGCAAGCGGGGTCTCGGCCCAGCTGGACGCCGCCGCGGTGCCCGCCATCGACGGCGTCCTGGACCTTCTCCGCTCGGAGGAGCCACCGGTGGCCGGCGGCACGCGCCGCAACCGCGACTGGGTGGAGCCCTGGGTGGGATGGTCGCCGGACGTGACGGAGGACCGGCGCTGGCTCTTGTGCGACGCGATGACGTCCGGCGGCCTGCTGGTGGCGGCACCCGAGGGCTCCGGCGCCCCCGGCGTCCGGATCGGCCGGCTGGTTGAGGGCCCGGCGGGGTCGATAGCGGTGAGCGCGTAGCGGGCGGCGGTAACTACCGGCGGAAGGGGGAGATCATCGCTCCCGCGATCGCCCCGGCCGCCGCCCCGCCGATCCCGGTCGCCCAGCTGAGGTGCCGGTCGGCCAGCGGCAGCAGAAGCAGGACGGCCGCTATGACCACCACGCCGATCAGGTCGTTCTCGCGGTCGTCGCCGCGGCGCTTGGCCAGGCGATCGTCGACCAGCCAGGCCGTGAGCAGGCCCAGGGCGGCCCCGTTGGCGCCGGTGGTGGGGTAGACCTTGAGGGCCACCGACAGCGCGGCGCCCGCCGCGGCGGCGATCAGGAAGACCGCCACGACCGCCACGGGGCCGAAGCGGCGCTCCACGTGCATGCCGAAGATGCCGGTGGCCAGCATCGTGACGAACAGCGTGCCCGCGTTGGCGTGTACGAAGGCCGACGCCGGCAGCCGCCACCACTGGTTGCCGATCGGGCCGTCGATCGCCCCGACGTCGTAGAGCGTCAGGCCGGCGACCCACGCCAGGGTCGTGGCCAGCGCCGCGCCGATCAGGACGATCGTGGCGTACGGGGTGGTCTCCGGGGCGATGCCCGGGATCTCGTCCGAGCGCAGGCGGGGCAGGGTGGGCACGCGCCGCCGGCGCTGGCGCGGCGCCTCGGGCTCTCCCCCGCGGTCCAGCTTCGGTGCCCTCTTGCGCACCCGTTGCCCGCAGTACGGGCACTCCGTCACGTACGGGCTGACCTCGGAACCGCAGTTCTTGCAGACGACGAAAAGCTCGGCCTCGCTCACCACAGCGAGGATACCCCCGGCGCGATCGGCCGCCCGCGCGGCCTAGTGACCTGAGGCGGAAGTTCCGCCTCAGCTTCCCGAGTGGCTGGGCACGGCTGACGGCGCACGTGGGATGAGTCGATGCAGAGCATCGGCGATTCTCACGGGTGACGTCAGGCGAGTCCAGACGCCGGGAAGGTGCGCGCGAACTGACGACTCAGGTCACTAGGCGGAGGTCTTGTCCACGATCTCGCTCATGACCTCGTTCAGGTCGTTGTTGGCCTCGTAGACCACGATCTGGCGCGAGGCGCCGTTGCCGCGCTGGAGCAGGTCGTCGATCCCCGCCAGCTCGTCGTCCGAGCCGAGCTCCTTGGCGTGGTCGCGGACCCGGTCGCGGACCCTCCGGACGAGCTCCTTGGTGCCGACCCGCTCCTTGCTGGGCAGGTCCACCAAATCGCCGTCCAGGCCGTGGCGCGCGGCCAGCCACTTGTTCTCGTCGAGCATCTCGTACGGGTACGGCGACAGCTCGCGGCCCTCGTCGAAGAGCTCGGCCAGCTCCTTGACCATGGCCTGGACCAGGGCCGCCAGGGCGAGGGTGTGCTCGAGCCGCGTCTGGCCGTCCATGACGCGAATCTCCACCGTGCCGAAGTTGGGGTGCGGGCGCACGTCGTACCAGAGGTAGGTGTAGTCCTCGATCGCCCCGCTCTCGACCATGAAGCCCACGCGCGCGGCGTACTCGTCGAAGCTCTTGTAGGTGGGCGGGATGCCCACGCGGGGAAAGGCGCGGAAGATGGGCGTGCGGGTGGAGAG
>JAXDIC010000262.1:0-4872 GCA_034664185.1 Thermoleophilaceae bacterium | reverse complement strand
GGTCGCCGACCGTCTGGACGACGCCACGGCCCGGGCCGGCAGCAGGTACACGGGCCTCTCGATCCGCAGCCAGAAGAGCCGCTGGGCCAGCTGCACCAGCAAGGGCGCGATGAGCTACAACTGGCGCCTCCTGCTCGCTCCCGAGGAGATCCTGGACTACGTGGTCGAGCACGAGGTGGCGCACCTCGACGTGCTGGGCCACTCGCGCCGCTTCTGGTCGCTGGTGGAGCGTCGCTGCCCGGACTACCAGACGCACGAGCGCTGGCTGCGGCGCTACGGCTCCACGCTGCGTCTGTAAGAGCCGCCCGGTCCGGCGGCGGTCAGCTACTCCCAGCGGAAGTTGCGCACGGCCAGGGTCACGCCGCCCACCGCCCAGGCGGCCAGCGCCGCCAGCGCTCCCATGTGATGGCCCAGCCCCTGGCCGGTCACGATGGCCGCCCGCAGCCCGTCGATCACGTGCTTGAGCGGCAGCGCGCGGGCGATCGTGTCGATCGGCTGCGGCAGCTTGGTCGAGTAGAAGGTGCCGGAGATGAAGATCAGCGGCAGGAACACCGCGTTCACATAGGCGGGCGCGGCGTCGAAGTTCGGGATCACGTGGGCCATGGCGATGCCGAGCGAGCCGAAGGCAACCACGCCCACCAGCGTGAACGCCACCAGCTCGCCCACGTCGCGCGGCCAGTGCAGCCCGTACACCAGGTGCCCGATCACCACGACCAGGGTGACCTGCACCACGGCGTTGGCCACCGCGTTGGCCAAGAGGCCGCCGAAGTAGGCGACGGGCGGCATCGGGGTCCCGCGGATCCGCTTGAGGATGCCCTGCTCGCGCAGGAAGGTGATGTTGAAGGCCAGCGCCGTGAAGGTCGTGGTCATCACGGCCATCCCGGCGATGCCCGGCACCAGCGTGTCCAGGTCCTTCGTCTTGTGCCCGAACACCGAGGCGATCAGGAACAGGAACAGCAGCGGCAGCAGGAAGTTGAAGAAGGCGGCGCTGGGGTTGCGCCAGAACATCTTCCGCTCGAAGCGGAACTGCCGCCACAGGAGCGCGCCCGCGCTCACGACGGTGCCTCCGCGGTCAGCTCCAGGTAGACGTCCTCCAGCGTTGGCCGGGTCACCGACAGGCCCTCCAGCCGCTCGCCGCGCGCCAGGGCCTCGCCGGTCAGCCGGTGGAGCAGCTCGGTGGGATCGTCGGTCTCGATGACCTCTTGGTGTCCGTTGCGGCTGTAGGCCACCCGGTAGCGCGAGCGCTCGGACGAGAGCTCCGACGGCGGGCCCTCGGCCACGATCACGCCGTCCTTCACGATCGCCACGCGGTCCGCCAGGAACTGCGCCTCGTCCAGGTAGTGGGTGGTCAAGAGCACGGTCTTCCCGAGCTCCTTGAGCCGCTGGATCACGCGCCAGGCCGCACGTCGCGCCGCGGGGTCGAAGCCGGTGGTGGGCTCGTCGAGGAAGATCAGCTCGGGGTCGCCGACCAGCGCCAGCGCCAGGTCCAGCCGCCTCAGCTGCCCTCCGGAGAGGCGGCCGGCGCGCTGATCCTCCTTGCCGTCGAGCCCCACCAGCCCGATCGTCTCGTCCACGTTGCGGGGGTGCGGGTAGGCGATCGACATGTGCTCCACCGACTCACGCACCGTGGCGCGCGGGTAGAAGCCGCCGCTCTGGAGCACGATGCCCACGCGCTTGCGCAGCTCCATGTCGCGGGCCTCGGGGTCGCGCCCCAGCACGGCGATCTCGCCGGCGCTCCGCTGCCGGTAGCCCTCGAGGATCTCCACCGTCGTGGTCTTGCCCGCCCCGTTGGGGCCCAGCAGGCCGAAGACCTCCCCGCGCTGGACCTCGAACGAGATCCCGCGGACGGCCTCCAGGTTCCCGTAGCTCTTGCGCAGGTCGCGCACGCTTATCGCTGCCTCTGGCACGGGCCAACTATGTCAAGCGACGGCGGAACTGCTCGGTCAGGAGGTGGCGACGACCTCGGCCGACCCGCCCTGCATCCGTCCCTCGATCGAGTGCTCGGAGGCGCGGGCTATCAGCGTGCGGTTGCCGCCAAGCGAGCGCGCCTCGGCCAGGGCCGCTCGGGCCGCCGCGATCAGGGCCGCCGGGGTGTCCCCGTGGCGTGGGTAGGCGGCGATCCCCAGACTCATGGCCATCGCGCCCCGTGCGGCAAGCGCCTCGTTGGCGATGTCCCTCACCCGCTGGGCCAGCTCCTCCGCGCCGCGCTCGTCGGTGTAGGTGGCGATCACGGCGAAGTGGTCCTCCTCGAGGCGCGCGGCCGAGTCGATGGCGCGCTTTCCCTGCGCGATCGCCTGACCGGCGACGAGCACAACCCGGTCGCCCTCCGCGTCGCCGTAGCGCGTCTGGTGGCCCAGGAAGCCGTCCACCGCCGCCACGCTCACGCTGAAGCGGGAGCCGCTTCGCTTCGCGCGCTCGATCTCACGCACCAGCGTCTCGTCCAGGCCGCGGGCGTTCAGCAGGCCGGTCACCGGGTCCACCCGGGAGACCTCGCCAAGCTGCGCCACCAGCCGGTCGTGCTTGAAGCGGAGCACGCCGATAAAGACGGCCCCAACGGCGAGCACCAGCAGGAAGACAAGCCAGCGGCTCTCGTGCGAGCCGTCCATACCGTGTCCGAGCACCAGCGTGCCGGTGTAGGCGGCGGCGATCAGCGCACCCTGTGCGACCGCCCCGATCCAGCCCAGGAAGCAGAAGGCGCAGGTGGCCACGAGGAAGTAGAAGATCGAATAGGTGCTGCTGGAGTCGTCGCTTGCCAGCGTCACGCCCGCGACCAGGGCGGTGCCGGCGGCGAGAAGCAGGTGGAGCGCCCAGCGAGGCAGCCGCTCGGCAGCGTTGAGGCGACCCATATGGGTTCATCGGAGCCCGGCGGCTCCATTCGAATACCTCAAACCGTCCCTCGGGCGCCGGGCCCCGTGGGCAGATCAGGCGCCCGCGCCCGCCCCGCCGCGGCCCTCGCCGGCCGCGAACCGCGCGGCGCCGCGCTGGGCCACGGCGAACACCTCCCAGCCCGCCTTGGCCTCGTGGGCCAGGCCCTCCTCGAACGTCATCCCGATCCCCTCGATCGCCGCGCGGCGATCCGAGAGCATCGTCTCCTGGGGGAAGCGCGCCAGCGCCTCGGCCAGCACCAGCGCGCGGGTGACGTGCTCGTGGGGCGGGACGATCTCGTTGATCAGCCCCATCTGCAACGCCTCCTCGCCGGGGACCATGCGCCCGGTGAGGATCATGTCCAGCGCTCGCCCCAGCCCGACTATCCGCGGCAGGCGCTGGGTGCCGCCGTCGATCAGCGGCACTCCCCAGCGGCGCTCGGGGAAGCCCAGCGTCGAGCCGACCGCGGCGATCCGCAGGTCGCACCACAGCGCCAGCTCCAGCCCGCCAGCCAGGCACCAGCCGGAGATCGCGGCAATGGTGGGCTTGGACGGTATGCGGCGGGTGAAGCCCAGCGGCCCGTTGGGGTCCTCGAGGCGCGGCGCGAACGTGTCGATCGCCTTCAGGTCGGCGCCGGCGCAGAACGCCACGTCGCCGGCGCCGGTGAGGATCAGCACGCGCGCGTCGTCGTCGGCCTCGAAGCGCTCGAAGCCGGCGGCCAGCAGCTCGGCGGTCGGGCCGTCGACCGCGTTGCGGCGTTCCTGGCGGTCGATCGTGAGGATGGCCGCCGCGCCATCGCGCTCGTATCTGACGGGCTCAGCTGGCACGGGTCGGGATGTTTCCAGACCCCGGAACGAGGCGCGGCCCCGGGCGGGGGCACCGGAGCCGCGCGAAACGACGAGAGGGAGGGAGTTCCCGTCGAGCGTCCATCCTCACGCAGCGAGTTAAAACGGCCGTAAAAAGTGCTTGGGGGCGGGGTGCGGCGGCGGCGGCCGGCTACCAGCCGACGCGCTGGCGCATCCGCGCGGCCCGGCGCTCGTCCTTGCGCCGCTCCAGCCGCGACTGGATGAGCGTGGCGAGCGTGATGAAGATCGGAATGCCGACGATCAGCCCGAGGCAGACGAACGTGACGACCTTGTCGTTGGTCTCGCCGGCCCAGCCCTCGCCATTGGTGGCCAGGGCGGGGACCGCCAGGTAGAGCTGCGTGGCCAGGACGGCCAGGAGGGCGAGCGTTCCCCGGAACCTCATCGCGCTGGACTCTACCGAAGGGATAAGCTCGAAACGTCGTGGCCGGTCCATCCCTCAGGTGCCTTGTCGAGATCCCCAAGGGGAGCCGCAACAAGTACGAGTACGACCACGAGCACCACGTCATCAAGCTCGACCGCTTCCTGTTCTCCTCGATGGTCTATCCGACGGACTACGGGTTCATCCCCGACACCCTGGCGCTCGACGGCGACCCGCTAGACGCGATGGTCTGCGTCTCCGAGCCGACGTTCCCCGGCTGCATGATCGAGGTCAAGCCGATCGCGCTGTTCCGCATGGAGGACGACAAGGGGATCGACGACAAGGTGCTGTGCGTGCCGCTCAACGACCCGTCCTGGAACACGCTCGAGGAGCTGGACGACATCTCCAGCCAGCTGCGCGACGAGATCGCCCACTTCTTCTCGGTCTACAAGGACCTCGAGCAGAAGAAGGTCAAGGTGGACGGCTGGTACTCGCGCGAGGACGCGCTGGAGGAGATCGAGGCCGCGCGGGAGCGCTGCCGGGAGCACGGCGACGGCTTGGGCGGCGAGCTTGGGAGGAGCGGACCGTGAGCGGGCCACTGCGCATGGCGCTCAACTTCGCGATCCTCGCGCTGATCGCGCTGGCGATCGTGGTCCTGCCCGGCGGCGGCACCGGGCTCAGCGTGGTGCTGTGGCTGCTCACGATCGCGTTCTTCGTCGCGATCTCGCTTTTCGGCTTCCGCCTCTACCGCGAGCACCGCTACACGATCCAGTCGCTGTCGGT
>JAXDIC010000252.1:0-2646 GCA_034664185.1 Thermoleophilaceae bacterium | reverse complement strand
AAACCGAGATCTCGGACATGAGGATCTCAACGGTAGCGCCCGGCGGTTGCGCGGCGAGTCGGCCCGGCCCTCCGTATACGCGGGCTTTAGACATTACTCCTGCAAACTGCGTTGCAGGGGACCTTCGAACAGGACAGGGGCGCCACCTGGACGCTACGCTCCGGCGCACTCCATGGCTACCTCACAGAAATCACAGCAGCGCCGCCGTCGCGCTGGCCTGCCCGTGCCCGGACGGCATCCCCGCGGCCCCGCCCGCGAGGCCGGCGGCCGGCGGCCGATGATCGAGTTCCGCGGCGTGTCCAAGCTCTACGCCGGAGATGTCGGCCTCGACCAGGCCACGTTCTCGGTCGATCGCGGCGAGTTCGTGTTCATCGTCGGCTCCACCGGCTCGGGCAAGTCGACCGTGATGCGCCTGCTGATCAAGGAGCTCGAGCCGACCAGCGGCGTGATCCGGGTCGCCGGGCACCATCTCGACGAGGTCACCCGCAAACGCGTCCCCTTCTTCCGCCGCAACATCGGCGTCGTCTTCCAGGACTTCAAGCTGCTGCCGAACCGGACCGTGTACGACAATGTCGCCTACGCGCTCCAGGTCACCGGCGGCTCGCGCAAGGAGATCCGGGCAAAGGTGCCCGACATCCTGCGGCTGACCGGACTGTCGACCAAGCTGCACAACCTGCCGCACCAGCTCTCCGGCGGTGAGCAGCAGCGCGTCTCGATCGCGCGCGCGTTCGTCAACCATCCGCCGCTGCTGCTGGCCGACGAGCCGACCGGCAACCTCGATCCCGAGACCAGCATCGACATCATGCGCCTGCTCTACCGGATCAACCGCACCGGTACGACGGTCCTCGTGGCCACCCACGACCAGGCGATGGTGGACAAGATGCGCCGCCGGGTGCTCGAGCTCTCGCGCGGGCGGATCGTCCGCGACGAGGCCGCGGGCCTGTACACGCGCGACGAGTCCACCCGCGAGCTCGCCCAGCGCCTGCGCGCCCCGTCGACCCGGCCTCCGGGGCTGTAGTAGTGGTCGCCCCGGCAAATCCGCTCGCATTCGAGGCGCCCCTGACGGCGCCGCGCCTTGTCCTCGAAGGCTCATGCAGCAGAGCTGCACATCGCCTTCTGCGTCCTCGCCCGGCATCCACCAGTGACCCCTCTCGGTGCGACCGCATTTACAGGGGAGACCACTGACCGTGCGGATCGGGTTCTTCCTGCGTGAGGCGGTGCGCGCGGTGCGGCGCAGCGCGGCGCCGAGCTTCGCCGCGCTGGCCACCGTGCTCGTGACGCTGCTGGTGCTGGGCGTGTTCATCCCGATCGTGCAGGCCACCAACGGCGCCGCGGACAGCGTGCGCAGCCGGGTCGAGGTCGACGTCTACATGAAGTCGGACGCGAAGGCGTCCGAAGAGGCCCGAGTGCGGCGCGAGCTGCTGGCAGTCCCGCATGTGAAGTCCGTCGCGTTCGTCTCCAAGCAGACCGCCTACGCGCAGCAGTCGAAGGTCGATCCCCAGGCCTACCAGCTGCTCGGCACCAACCCGCTGCCCGACACCTACCACGTGATCCCCGACAACCCGGGCAACGTGCTCACGGTCCGAAACGCCCTCTCGCCGCCCGGAGCGAACGGCCACTCGGGCACGATCGACTCGTCGATCCAGAGCGTCTCCAACAAGAAGAACGACACCAAGAAGATCCTCCAGGTCACCAATCTGGTCACGATCACCGCCGCCGCTCTGACCGTGCTCCTGACGATCGCCTCGGTGCTGCTGATCGCCAACACGATCCGGCTGTCGCTGTACGCGCGGCGCCGCGAGGTCGAGGTGATGAAGCTGGTGGGAGCGACCGACTGGTTCATCCGCTGGCCGTTCGTGATCGAAGGGATCGTGGTCGGCGCCGCCGGGGCGCTGCTGGCGATCGCGGTGCTCGGCGTCACCAAGGTGGCGCTGCTCGATCCGCTGGCCAACAACTGGACGCTCATCGCCGCCCCACGGACGATCCCCTTCAGCGCCCTGGTCGGGGTGCTGCTGTTCGCCGGGGTCGGGGTGTCGGCCCTCGGCTCAGGGCTGTCGCTGCGGCGCTTCCTGCGGGTTTGACGCACGGCGTCGCACGGGCCGCCGCGCGCGGACGGCTACCCTCAGAGGACCATGTTCACGCCGCGCGCTCGCAGTCCCCGCACGGTCGTGCTGGTCGTGGTAGGGGTAGTGACGCTCGTCGTCGGCCTGTGGTTCGGCGGCCACCCCAGCTGGCTGCCCAGCCCGGTCCGCAGCGTGTTCGTCTCCCAGAACTCCAACGACCGGATCCTCGACGACGTGCTCAGCCTGCTGCAGCGCGACTACTACCGGCCGATTAACCGCACCCAGCTCGTCAACCTCGGCCTCGCGGCGGCCGTGCGGAGCCTCAAGGACCCCTATTCGCACTACTTCGACCCGGCCGACTACCAGGCCTTCCAGAATCAATCCAACCCGCACCTGAGCGGGGTGGGAATCGACGTCCAGACCGAGCCCCGCGGGCTGCTGGTGGTCGACGTGTTCGCCGGCTCCCCGGCGGCCAAGGCGGGACTGCAGCGCGGTGACGTCATCACCGACGTGGGCTCCACGTCGCTGGCCAACCGCTCTGCCAACTTCTCGGCCTCGCTGATCAAGGGGCGGGCCGGCACCC
>JAXDIC010000373.1:0-4084 GCA_034664185.1 Thermoleophilaceae bacterium | reverse complement strand
CGGTGGTAGACGTCGAGCCGCTTCTTCACGGTCTCCGGCTTGTCGTCGTCGCGCTGGATCAGCTTCGAGCCATCCTGGTCGCACACCGCGTCGTTCTTCGGCGGATCGAACTCCACGTGGTAGAGATGCTGGTTGGCGACGCAGATGCGCCGGCCGGAGAGGCGCCGGATGACCTCCTCGTCGGGAGCATCGATCAGCAGCGCCGCGGTGAGGTGGCGGCCGCGCTCCTCCAGCGCCCTCTCCAGCGTCTCCGCCTGCACGATGGTGCGCGGGAAGCCGTCCAGCAGGAACCCGTCCGACGCCTCGCCGGAGTCGATCCGCTCCATGATCACCTTGCAGATCACCTCGTCGGGCACGAGATCGCCCGAGTCCATGTATTTCCTGGCCTCCTCGCCCAGCTCGGACTCCTCGGTCACGGCCGCGCGCAGGATGTCGCCCGTGGCGTAGTAGGGCAGGCCGAGCTCCTCGACCAGCCGCTTTGCCTGTGTGCCCTTGCCCGCCCCCGGCGGCCCGAGCAGGATGATGTTGAGCTCCCCCACGAGGCGCGGAAGGGTATCGCGCGACTTCGCCAGGCGGTGGATCCGGGCTCTACTTCAGGAAGCCCTCGTAGTTGCGCATCATGAGCTGGGCCTCGAGTTGCTTCATCGTGTCCAGGGCCACGCCGATCACGATCAGGATCGACGTTCCGCCGAAGAAGAAGTTGGCGCTGGTCTGGTTGATGAGCACCGTGGGCAGAGCGGCGACCGCGGCCAGATAGAGAGCTCCGGGGAACGTGAGCCGGGCCAGGATGCGATCGAGGAACTCGGCCGTTGGCCGGCCGGGTCTCACCCCGGGAATGAACCCGCCGTACTTCTTGAGGTTGTCCGCCTGCTCCACGGGGTTGAACGTGACCGCCGTGTAGAAGTAGGTGAAGACGATGATCAGGATCGACTCGCCGATGATGTAGGGGGTGCCGCTCGGGGTCAGGAAGTTGGAGAAGGCCGTGGCCCACGGGGTCTGGACCAGCTGGCCTATCGTGGGCGGGAAGGCCATCAGCGACGCCGCGAAGATGACCGGGATGACGCCGGCCATGTTCACGCGCAGCGGCAGGTAGGTGGATCCGCCGCCGGCCATCTTCCGCCCCACCACGCGCTTGGCGTACTGCACCGGGATCCGCCGCTGGCCCTCCTGGATGAACACGATCGCCGCGATCACCGAGAGCGCGATGATGGGCATCATCACCTTGAAGATCGGGTCCGGGTTGGTCCACCACGCCTGCACGCCGTGCGGGATGCGGGAGATGATGCTGGCGAAGATCATCAGCGAGATCCCGTTGCCGATCCCGCGCTGGGTGATCAGCTCGCCGAACCACATCAGCAGGACGGTGCCGGCCGTGAGCGCCAGCACGATGACGAACACGCGCCCGAACGTGAAACCGCCCTTGATGATCTGCGAGCCGCCCTGCTGCTTGACAAATGTCTTGAACAGGAAGACGTAGCCGATCGACTGGAAGAAGGCCAGCGCCACCGTCAGGTAGCGCGTGTACTGCGTGATCTTCTGCTGGCCGACCTCGCCCTCCTTGCGCAGCTTCTCGAGCGAGGGCACGACCACCTGCAGCAGCTGCAGGATGATCGAGGCGGTGATGTAGGGCATGATCCCCAGCGCGAAGACCGCGAAGCGGGAGAGGCTGCCGCCGGAGAAGAGGTTGAGGAAGCCGAGCACGTTCGACCCGGCGAAGCTCTTTTGGATCGAGTTGACCGCTTGGGTGTCGATGCCGGGCGCGGGGATGTACGCCCCGAGCCGGTAGAGCGCCAGCATCCCGGCGGTGAAGAGGAGCTTCTTCCGGATCTCGGGGACCCGGACGGAGCTGAGCATCATCGAGATTGCGCTGGTGCCCACCGCTCAGTCCTCTATGACGCTGCAGGTACCCCCGGCGGTCTCGATCTTCTCGCGCGCGGTCGTGGAGAACGCGTGCGCCGAGACCGTCAGCTTCTTGGATAGCTCGCCCTGTCCCAGCACCTTGACGGGTACGCCCTTGCGCTTGGCCAGCCCGTGCGTGACGAGCGTGGCGGGCGTGACCTCGTCGCCGGCCTCGAACCGGGCCTCCAGGTCGCGCAGGTTGACCGGCTGGGTGTGCGTGCGGAAGCGCTCGAAGGGCATCGACTTCTTCATGTGCGGGCCGCGCAGCTTGCGCAGCCGCATGTGGATCGGCATCTGGCCGCCCTCGGCGCCCGGCCGGGTCTTGAAGCCGCTGCGCGAGCCGGCGCCCTTCTGGCCGCGACCGGAGGTCTTGCCCACTCCGGAGCCCTCGCCGCGGCCCACCCGCTTCTTGCGGTGGCGGGACCCGGGCGCGGGCTTCAGGTTGTGCAGGCCGATCTCGGGCGGCATCAGCCGTCCACCCTCACCAGGTGGCGCACGGTGTTCACGGCGCCGCGCACGGTGGGCTCATCCGGGCGCTCGACGGTGCTGCCGATCCGTCCCAGCCCCAGCGTGCGCAGGGTGTCGCGCTGCCTGGGGTTGGCGCCGTTGGCGGACTTGAACTGCGTGATTCGCAGCTTGCCGGCCACGTCAGTTCGCCTCCGCGGTCACCGGTCCGGACTCGCCCGCCTCGACCGGCGGAGTGGGCTCGGCGGCCTCGGTGGCGGGCGCCTTGGCGCCGTCGCCGTTCGTGGGCCGCTCGTCGATGCCCAGCACCTGGTGCACCGTCAGCCCGCGCAGCTCGGCCACCTCGCGCGGGCTGCGGAGCATCTGCAGCGCGGTGACGGTGGCCTTCACGAGGTTGATCGGGTTCTGGCTGCCGAGCGACTTCGAGAGCACGTCGTGGATGCCCGCCAGCTCCAGCACGGCGCGCACGCCTCCGCCGGCGATCACGCCCGTCCCCTCGGAGGCCGGGCGCAGCAGCACACGCCCGGCGCCGAAGACGCCGGTCACGCCGTGCGGGATGGTGGTGCCGTGCTTGGGCACCTTGAAGAGGTTGCGACGGGCGCGCTCGACGCCCTTCTGGATGGCCAGCGGGACCTCGTTGGCCTTGCCGTAGCCCACGCCCACCTGCGAGCGCTCGTCACCGACCACCACGAGCGCCGTGAACGAGAAGCGCCGGCCGCCCTTGACGACCTTGGCGACCCGGTTGATCTCGACGACGCGCTCCTGGAGCTCGCCGGCGGCCTTGGGTTGGCGTTCGCGTTCCCTTGCCATTGGTCGGTCGAGGTTAGCGAACCGGGGTGGTCCGCTTAGAACTCCAGGCCCGCCTCACGGGCCGCGTCGGCAAGCGCCTTCACACGCCCGTGGAAGAGGTATCCGCCGCGGTCGAACACGCACGTCTCGGCGCCCGCGTCCTTGGCTCGCGCGGCCAGCAGCTGGCCGGCCTTGCGCGCCTGGTCCATCGTGCCCAGGCCGCGCAGGTCGGACTCGACCCAGTTGACCGCCGCCACGGTGCGGCCGCCGTCGTCGTCGATCAGCTGCGCCTGGATGCCGCGATTGGAGCGGAACACCGACAGCCGCGGTCGCTCTGCCGTGCCGCGGACCTTGGCGCGAACGCGCCGGCGGCGGCGAAGCCTGCGCGACTCCTTGGTCTGGACGGTCATGCGCGCTTGCCCACCTTGCGAACGACGTGCTCGTCGCGGTAGCGGATGCCCTTGCCCTTGTAGGGCTCCGGCGGGCGGACCTTGCGAATGCGTGCCGCGGTCTCGCCGACCAGCTGCTTGGAGCTGCCGCGCACCACGATCTGGGTGGGCACGGGAACCTCGAACTCGATGCCCTCCGGCGCCTTGATGGCGACCGGATGGGAGTACCCCACAGCCAGCTCGATGTCCTTGCCCCTGAGCTGCGCCCGGTAGCCCACGCCCTGGATGTCGAGTCGCTTCTCGAACCCCTCGGTGACCCCCTGGACCATGTTGAAGATCAGGCTGCGGGTGAGTCCGTGGAGGGCACGGTGCTCGCCACGGTCCGTGGGGCGCTTGACCAGCAGCTCGCCGTCGGCCTGCTCGACCGTCAGCTCGCGCGACACGCGCTCCTCCAGCTCGCCCCGCGGGCCCTTGACGCGCACGAGCTCGGGCTCGACGAAGACGTCGACCGTCGCGGGCACGGGGATGGGCTGCTTTCCGAT
>JAXDIC010000352.1:0-3376 GCA_034664185.1 Thermoleophilaceae bacterium | reverse complement strand
GTTAGCCTCCCGATCTCATTGGGCAGCGTGACCAGCGGAGTGCCGCTGAGGTCCAAGGACTTTCCGCCACCCAGTATGGCGCGGTGGATCGCTTCGACTTTAGAGGACACAGATACGCAGAGACGTGCTGTTCGGCTCAGCGGGGCGGTGCATCACGGCGTGACGGGTTGATTTAGACCTGACACTGAGCATACCTGTTCGATTGTACAGGCTATAGGTCGACGTCACGAACGGTCAACGCTGCCGGTCGCCTGCGAGGCTAGATCAGCCCCTGCCGGATCGCGTACGCCACGGCGTGCGTCCGGTTCCGCAGGTTCAGCCGGCTGGTCACGTCGTGGAGGATGTTCTTCACCGTCCGGTCCGAGTAGTACAGCTCACGCCCCACCTCGGCCGTGTCCATCCCCTCGGCGAGCAGCTTCAGCACCTTGATCTCGCGCTCGGTCAGCCCCGACATGGTCAGTCCCCGGGGCGACAGCACGTTGCGCTGCAGGCGTCCCACCTGGTCGAGCAGGCTGCCGAGCAGGTCGGGCGGGACGGTGCCGTCGCCGGCGGCGGCGGAGCGGATGGCTCCCACGAGGCTCTCCGGAGTCACCTGGCTGCGCCGCACCAGACCCGAGGCGCCCGCCTCCACGGCGGCGAGCAGGCTGGCGCCGTCGACCCGGCTGACCAGGAGCACGACGCGCTGGGCGCCGTGGCGCCGCAGGGAGCGGATGGCGCGCGCCGCCTCGTCGTCCATCTCCTCCGCAACCACCAGCGCGACGGCGTCATCGCACTGATCGGAGTCGTCGACCATGCGGATCCCCGCATGTCCGCGCAGCTGGCTGGCGACGCCCGCCCGGGAG
Organism: Thermoleophilaceae bacterium; assembly: GCA_034664185.1. Lineage (GTDB taxonomy): Bacteria > Actinomycetota > Thermoleophilia > Solirubrobacterales > Thermoleophilaceae > AC-37. Next base: position 2,534 of record JAXDIC010000352.1, on the reverse strand, counting down.
ATGGGGTCTCCCGCATGGACGACGACCGGGATCCTGTCCAGGAGTCCGACGGCTCGACTGGCGATCATGGGATGCCTCCTCCACTCGCCTGTCTCAGACCGTGTCACGACGGTCTCAGCACAGTGCCCACGGGGCAAGCATCCCAGGGCGCGCTTGACGTGCGCTCAACACCCGCTCAACGCTGCGTGAACACTCGCTGAACGGGTCCGACACCGTCGCGCCTCGGGTCACGCCCCGCGCGCGATCAGGACCTCGTCGATGGCTCCGCTGAAGCTCAGGAAGCCGTCGGAGCCCATCCTGGTGTGAGCGCCGTTGGAGACGTCGATGACGTCGCTCACCGCGCTCCCGACCAGCTCCCGGTCGATGTAGACGTTGAGCAGGGTGCCGAGACGCAGCACCGTGAGGTTGTGCCAGTGCCCGTCGTTGACCTGGGGGCCGACCGCGTCGACGCGGACGTAGGCGGTCCTGTTCGCCAGGCCGTTGTTGTCGAGCTCGAGGTACGGCTGACCCGTGTCGGACATGCGCACGTTCCACCACTGACCGTCGCCGGCGCTGTTGCGATTGCCGATGAGCGAGGCGGCGCCCTGCTGGGAGGTGTTGAGATCCATGCTGACGCAGAAGTTGGAGGCGCTCAGGTCGCCGACGGCGGGCCCCGCGTCGACGGCGCTGAACCCGCCGTTGAGGACGAAGGCCTGGTCGGGCGCTGTGCCGGTGCTGCCCGGCCCGTAGGCGGCACCGCTCAGCAGGGTGCCGTCCTGGCCGCCACCGGCGGTGTCCTTGGCGATGCCGTCGGCGACGTACAGGCTCCGTCGCGCAAACGCCGGTCCCATGGGGCAGGCGCCGCGCGTCTCCTGGGTGACCGCGGGCGGGGGCACGACTGCTGGAGCCGGGGCCGGCGGCGGTGTCGGCGTCGCCTGCTTCGCCGTTCCCGCTCCGCGGTTGGGGGTTCCCGAGCCCGCCTGGTTTCCGGTCGCCGGCACCCCCTGCGCTCCGCTGCCCGCGAGCGACATCGGGCTGGCGCTCCGGGCTCGCAGTACCAGCAGGGCGATGAGCAGCACGGCGGCCAGTCCGAGCGCCATCGGCACCCACCGAGGGATCAGCCGCCGGTGGTCCATCGACGCCTGCAGGCGGACGCCCGGCGCGCCGGTGGGTTCGACGGCGACCTCGAACGGGATCTGCTCCGGCGTCCCCATCAGCAGCATGCGCCGGGGCCGCACCCGCACCGCCACCTCCTCGGTGGCGCCCGGCCCGGCCTGCACCCGCTCGGGGCGGAAGCGGACACCGACCCGCTCGTCGGGGTCGACCGCGGCAAGCTGGGCCTGGGTGGGCACGTTGCCGCGGTTGGTGACGAGCAGTCGGTGCCGCCCGGACCGCGTGCCGCGCGACTGGCGCGGCCGGAGCACGGCGACCACCTCGGTGAAGGGCCCGATGACCAGGGTGCCCTCCTCGACCACCGCCGTGGCATCGCCCGCAGCTTTTCCGACCACGCGCACGCCGAAGATCACCGGCCCCGGCGCGACCAGGTGGCTGCGCGGCGGCCGGAAGCGCACCCTGACCTTCTCCTCGTTCCCGGGGAACAGCCGCACCGCGGCCGGCTCCACCGTCGCCCAGGCTGCGGCGGGGCCGAGCACGGTCGCGGTGAACTCGTCCACGATGGTGCCGCCGTTGCGGATGGTCACCCGGCAGGCGGCCTCGCCGCCCGGCTCTGCCGGCAGCTCGGCAGGATCGATGATGACGAGCTGATCGGTCATTGCCTCTCGAAGAACTCCACCTCGGCCAGCGCGACCGTGGTGGCGGTCTGTCCCGGCCAGACGGAGCGGATCTGGATCCGCACGTGGGTGACCTGGTGCCCCTCGACGTCGAGCGGCTGGAAGTCGGGGACGTCGCGCAGCTGGAGGTCGGTCCCTCTGCCGTCGAAGAAATCGACGTGGACGTCATGCGGCCGCGGGAGCGCGCGGAATGCTTGCGGGTCGGCGGCTGCCCGGGCGGTGAAGCCGATCTTGTCCACGTCCGCCGCTTGGCCGAGGGTGATCGTCAGTGTCGGCCAGGTCGTCTCCGAGGTGCCTGCGGGCGCTGCCCAGTATGTGTCCTTCCGTCTGTCCACGGCGAACGACGCCTCATGGCTCGGCACTTGGGCGTTGGCCTGCGCCGCGGTGACGTCCACGGCATTCCAGGCCGGAGCGATGGTGCGGCGCACCTCGCCCGCCAGGCGCGTCGGGGCCCCGGCGATCTGCGAGCGCCAGGTGGGGTTCAGGCCGACGACGAACAGGACGAGCGCCGCGAGGGCCAGCAGCCCCGGCTTGCGCTGCCAGAGGTCCACGAGGCGGCGCAGGGCGGAGGGTCGCCGGCTCCTGGTCCCCTCCGCGTCCTGCGACGGAGGGCGCCGGAGGCGGCCGAGGATGCGGCGCCACCACGGTGGTCGCGGCGGCGGAGGCGCCTCGGCGACGGTCACCAGCGAGGTGCCGCACCGGCGGCAGAAGCGGCGGTCGTGGGCGCTCCGCTCGCCGCACTGGGCGCAGACGAGATCGTCGGCG
>JAXDIC010000250.1:0-9013 GCA_034664185.1 Thermoleophilaceae bacterium | reverse complement strand
GAGGCGCGCCGCCTGCTGCACGTGGCCATGACGCGCGCGCGCAGGGGCCTGGTGCTCTCGTGGGCGGAGACCGGCGAGCGCGGCGCGTCCGCCCGGCCGTCGCCGTTCCTCGAGGAGGCCCGCGCCGCGTTGGGGGGGACCGAGGAGCTGGTGGAGGAGGAGCTGTTCGGCCCGGCCGAGGGTCTGCACTCGACGTTCCGCATGATGCGCGACGAGCTCCTGGACAGCGTGTCGCAGGTGGCCGGCCGGCTCGGGGAGATGCGCCTGGACACCTACCAGCAGGTCTCGCAGGCGGTCGCCCGCTACCTCGAGCTGCTCAAGCTGGCCGCCCTGATCGAGCGCTCCAAGGAGGGCCAGCTGGTGAGCGAGGCGCTGGGGGAGGTCAACGAGCTGCTGCTGCAGGGCGCGAGCCCCGAGCAGCGCGAGGTGTTCATGCTCTCCGCGCTCGACGACTACCTGCTGGACGCCGAGCGCGACGAGGGTCGCCGGCGCGAGGCGATCGGTTCCCGGCCCGACGACACGCTGGAGCCCTTCATCCCGCGCCGCGGCGAGGGCCTGATGCTGTCGGCCTCCGACATCGAGACCTACCGGCTGTGCCCGCTCAAGTACAAGTTCGCGCGCGTGTTCCGCATCCCGCAGGAGCCCAGCATCAACCAGCGCTTCGGCATCGTGGTGCACCAGGTGCTGGAGCGCTTCCACGCCGACGGCTGCACGTCGCTCGAGCAGCTCATGCAGCTGTTCGAGTCGGCCTGGCGCCGCTCCGGCTTCGGCGACTCCAACGACGACCTCCAGTTCCGCGAGCGCGCCGTGGCCGCGCTGCGCCGCTACTGGGAGCTGGATCGCGAGCGCGAGGGCGAGCCGGTGTCGTTCGAGCGCAGCTTCTCGTTCCGCCTGGGCCCGCACCTGTTGCGCGGACGCGTGGACCGCGTGGACAAGCTGCCGGACGGCAGCTACGAGCTGATCGACTACAAGACCGGCAAGGCCAAGACCGAGCGCGAGCTGCGCGAGGACGTCCAGCTCTCGCTCTACCAGATGGGCGCGCGCGAGTCGTGGGGCCTCGAGACGGCCGCGCAGAGCTACTACTACGTGCTGGACAACCGCAAGGTGCCGGTCGCGCACTCGGAGGAGGAGCTCGACCGCGTGCGCGGCACGGTGGCGGAGATCGCCGAGGGCATCCAGTCGCACAACTTCGAGCCCAAGCCTTCGTTCGAGCTCTGCTCCTTCTGCGACTATCGCATCGTGTGCCCGGCCGCGGAGAAGTAATGGAGCAGCGGCTGACCGCGATCACCCTCGGCGTGGACGACCTCGCCCGGGCGCGCGCGTTCTACGAGGCGCTCGGATGGACCACCCGCGCGGGGCCCGACGACGACGTGGTGTTCTTCCAGGCCGGCTGCATGGTCGTCGCCCTGTGGGGCCGGGCCCAGCTGGCCGAGGACAGCGGCGTGGAGGCGGGCGATGGCTGGGGCGGAATCACCCTCGCCCACAACGTGCGCTCCCCCGAGGAGGTCGACGGCGTGATCGAGCAGGCCCGCGCCGCGGGGGCGCGGATCCCGCGCGCGGGGGCGGAGACGTTCTGGGGCGGCTACTCGGGGGTGTTCGTGGATCCCGACGGGTATCCGTGGGAGGTCGCGTACAACCCGCGCTGGAAGCTGGGCGACGACGGCTCGGTGGAGCTGCCCGCGGACTGAGAATCGGCAGCTTTTCACGCAAATAGCTCTATGTCTGCAAGGCATTCCCGCATCGGCTCGCCCGGTTCTGGGACAACTTCGGGACGTGCTCCTCGCGGAGGGGGGTGAGGTGCGTGTGTCTACCCCCAACGATCGGAGGAGTCATGGACGAGCAGCGACTGCCGGGCACGAACCAGACCGACAGTGCCTTCTTCGAGGACGCGACGCTGGCGCGGCGCTTCCAGCGGCGCCTGGACGAGGTCCGTCCCCCTGCCGATGGGCGGGGCCAGATCCTGTACGACGAGAGTGGCTACCCGCTGGACGACCGTCCGATCGGCCTGACCGGCCGCTTGCGCCGGCTGATCACGGGCTGAAGCGCGCGCCCCGGGGCGCCGATACAGCCCCGATGGACGCGAAGCTGGGCCCCACGCGACCCGACAGGCTCACGATCTGGCCCGTGGAGACGGGCGGCTTCGGGATCGACGTTCGGTGGGGTGGTCCGCCGGGATTGCGCCGGGCGACAGTCGTACGCGATCAGCTCGCCGGGTCCGGCACCCGCGCCCAGCTCAAGCAGGAGCTGGACGGTGGCTGGGTGGTCCGGCTCGGGCCGGTGCCGGCCGCCGAGGTTGGCGCCGTGATCGACGGCTTCGTCTGGTAGCTCAGCGCGGCCCGTCGGGTCCGCGCTGGCGCAGGAAGCGCTGGAAGTCGCGGGCGATCGCGTCGGCCGAGGGGAGTCGGTCGGGCGTCACGTCCTGTGTCTCGTCGAGGGTCTGCTCGAGGCGCTCCACGAAGCTCTTCACCTCCGGGTCGCTCGCCACGGCGGCGTTCACCTGCCGCTCGTAGTCCTCGGCCGACTCCTCCAAATCACGCGCCTCGACGGCGATGCCGGCGACGCCCTCGAAGCTGCGTATCAGCGCCAGCGCGGCCTTGGGGTTGGGAGCGGCGGCCACGTAGTGCGGCACCGACGCCCAGAGCGAGACGGACGGCAGGTTGGCGGCGGCGCAGGCGTGGTGCAGCACGCCGACGATGCCGGTCGGCCCCTCGTAGGTGGAGCGCTCGAAGCCGAAGCGCTGCACCAGCTCCTCGTCGGAGGCAAGGCCTGTCATCGGCACCGGCCGTGTGTGCGGCACGTCGGCCAGCAGCGCGCCCAGCGTGATCACCATCGACGCCCCGAGCTGATGCGTCGCGTCGAGCACCAGCTCGGTGAACTGCCGCCACCGCAGCGACGGCTCCACGCCCTGGACCAGGACCAGGTCGTGCTCCGCCCCAGCGATGCGCGCCGCGTGGATCGCGTTCTCGGGCCACTCGATCACACGGGTGCGGCCCTCGCTGAGGCGGACCGTGGGCCTGACCGCGGTGAAGTCGTAGAAATCCTCGGGATCGATGCGCGCGACCTCGCTGGCATCGAAGCTGTCCACGAGGAAGCCGAGGGCGGCCGTGGCAGCCTCGCCCGCGTCGTTCCAGCCCCTGAAGGCGCACACCATCAGCGGGTCGCGCAACTCCGGCCGGTCGCTCCACTGGATCGGTCCCATTCATGGACGGTACCCGAACCCGCTCGCGCGTAATTCGGTTGACGCTGCCCATGTCGCAACAATGTCGTGCCATGAGCGACGCCCGGTACGGCAGGACCCTGCGCGGGGTCGCCTGCGCGCTCGCGCTGGGCTTGATCGTGGCGGGCTGCGGAGGAGGAGGAGGAGGCGGCGGCGGCAAGTACGGCGGCGCGGCCGCGCCGCCAAAGCCCGCCGGGCACGCTGCCAGCGCGGCGCCCCGGTTCAAGCGCCTGAGCGCGCCCGCTCACCCCGTCCCCCACAGCGTGCGGGTGCCGATCCTCACCTACCACCGCGTGCACCAGTACGCCACCGAGCTGACCAAGTCGCAGCCGGACCTCACCATCGAGCCCGGCAACTTTCGCGACCAGATGGCCGCCCTTCGCCGCGCCGGCTACCACACGATCACCCAGGCGCAGCTGTTCGACGCCATCTACCGGAGCGCCGCCCTGCCCCGCCGTCCCGTGATCGTCTCGGTGGACGACGGCTACGTGGACGACGTAACCCAGATCCTGCCGGTGCTGCGTCGGAACCGCATGGTGGCCACGTTCTACGTGATCACCGGCCGCACGCACGAGCCGGGCTTTCTCAGCGCACGCCAGATCCGCTCCCTCGACAGCGCCGGCATGGACGTTGGGGCACACACGCGCACCCACGCCAACCTGCCCGCGCTGCCGGCAACCGTCCTGCGCAACGAGGTGGCCGGGTCGCACGACGACCTCCAGCGCATCCTGGGTCATCCGGTCTACTGGTTCGCATACCCGTTCGGCGCCTTCAACCCCACCGTGGTCGACGCCGTGCGTCGCGCCGGATTCCTGCTGGCCGTCACCACGCGTGGCGGCAGCACCGCCTACTCGACCGGGCCGTACGCGATCCCGCGGATCCACGTGGGCCGCTCCGCCACCGCCCAGAGCGTGGTCTCGCTCGCCGGCGGGCCGTAGGTCCCGGCGCTCAGCGCTGGGCCGGCGGCCGGATCTCGTTGCGCTTGGCCGGCAGGCGTGCCGTGGGCGGTCCGTTCGTGCCTCCGTTGCTGGCGGCGCGGACGCCGGCCTTGGCCTTGGCGGCGGGCGCGTAGCGCAGGAGCGCGTCCCAGGTGGCCGTGTCGATCTTGCCCGTGGCCGGCAGCCCCGACGACGCCTGGAAGCTGGACACGGCCTGCTGGGTGCTGGAGCCGAACGACCCGTCGACCGGTGGTGCCTGACCGGCCGCGCGAAGGTGCTGCTGCGCCCACAGCACCAGGTCGCCGCGCGCCCCCTTCCCGAAGACCGCGTAGTCGCGTGAGGGTGTGCCCGGGAACGGATCGATCTGTGCCCCGACCGCGCCCCAGGTCCGCGACGTCGACTCCTGCCAGTCCCACCAGCTGAGGCCGGTGGAGCCCTCCGCGGCCGCCATCTGCCGGAAGCGCTTGATGTCCGAGGTGGGCGGGCTGTTGTAGAGCTGGCCGAGCGGGTAGATCGGGCGCCCGTAGGGACGGTTGAAGCGGTACGTGTGGCCCACAACCGTGTCCACGCCGCCGCCGATCTCCTTCCAGTAGACCTGCGGCACGTTGTACTGCGCCCCCGACGGGCCGAAGAAGACCGAGTACGGGAACGCCGGGTGGTAGTCGACATACGGGAAGCCGGCCAGGCCGATCGGGTAGCTGGGGCCGGCGCCCGACCGCAGGCGGGTGACGTACGTCTGCGCCTGGGAATACTTGCCCTCGTACTGGCTCTCGGCGTCGATCACGAAGCACTCGGCGCCGGTCTTGACGGCCTTCACGGCCGCCGCCGCCTCGCCGCTGGGGTTGTTGCCGTACACGTACTGCCACGCGCACACGCGCAGCCCGCCGGCCTTCAGCGTGGACACGAGCTTGGACGAGAACTGACTCCAGTAGTTGGTCCCGTCGCCGCTCTTGACGAAGACGGTGGTGATCCCGTGGGCCTTGGCCGTCGAGACGATCGAGGCGAGGTTGCCGCCGTTCGACTTGTTGACGTACCAGATCCACATCCCGTTGCCCTCGAACGGGCTGGTGCCCGGGGGCGGCGAGCCGCTGGCCGCGCCTCGCGCCACCCTGAGCTTCGCGTCGTTCGAACGCTCCCCGCCCGGCACCTGGACGAACAGCCGGCCGGAGCGCGCGTCGCGCGGCACGCGCGCGATCAGCGAACCGGTCTTCGTCACGCGTGTCTTGATCGACCGCGCCGCCACCACGCCGCCGGCGGTCACGGGGAACACGGCGCGCATGCCGCTCGCGAGGCGCGTGCCGCGGATCTCGATCCGTCCGCCCGCCACGACGGTGCGCTTGCTGACGCAGCTCGAGTAGCAGCGCACGGACTTGATTTGCGGGGCTGTGACCTGCGCCTGCGAGGCGGCCGGCGCGGCCGCAAGGGCGGTGCCCGCCGCGGCCAGCGCCAGCCCGCCGCGGATGCGGAACCGTCTGTCGATGTGGCTGTGCGCGTCGGCCATCGGTCGCTCCATCTGGTCTGGCGTGGGCGCCTACGAGGTGAGCTGACGGGCTGTCGCCGGTTCTACCGGCGATGCGATCGGCTCCGCGACCGCTTCGCCCCGTGCCGTGCGTGACGGCGTTGGGTCCCCCGTTCCGCGACCCCGGGGGGCCGCGAACTCGGCGTCCTATGAAGTCCTATTGAACCAGGAATCGCCCTGCAAGTTGCGGCCTTCTGTCGGTGGCCGTCGAGTTGGCGCGTCCGCTCTCGATTTTTCATGCCGCATGGCGCGCTCGCCATTAGCCAATTTCCGTGCAGGGGGTGGCAGGCTGCCACCGCTCGGGGTACCGTAGGAGTCCGCCGGGCATGAGGTCCGGCAGCCGCCCCACCCCCCCGTGACTCGCGTCAAGCGTCCCCTGCGCTCCCTGCGCATCCCACTCGCCGCCCTCGCGGTGAGCGTCGCCGCGCTCGCCGCCCCCGCGGCCGGTCAGGCCAACGTGACCGTCTTCGGCAGCGACCTGTCCAAGCCCGCCAACCTCGTGGAGGATCACGGTGCCGACGCCGCCTTCTGGAACCTCGCGATCGACGGCGACCCGGGCCGCGCCGTGGTCCCGGCCGACGGCCAGATAACGGTGGCCAGCGTCAAGGGCACCGTGCTGGCGGATCCGACCGGAAGGGCCAAGCCCGATCCCCAGTTCCACTTCCAGGTCCTGCACCCGATTGGTGGCGGCAGCGTGAGGGTCGATCTCAGCTCGGGGGCCTTCAGGGTGCCCGTCGGAGGCAACCCCCAGGCGGTCAGCTCCTTCAGGCCGGTCAACCTGTGCGTGCACAGGGGCGACTACGTCGACTTCAACGACATCGGCGGGTTCGAGTGGCGCTGGGGCGCCTACGGCGGCATGCCGTTCCAGGTCTTCAGCCGCACCCCGGCTTCCACCACCGCGTTCTACACCTCCAGCAACGGCACGAACGCTGGCTCCCAGTTCGGCAACACCCCGCACCAGGGCGAGGAGCTGCTCATGCAGACCACGCTGGCCACGGGCCCGGACGCCACCGACATCTGCCCCGGCGGCTACGCGCAGCACGTCTTCACGGGCCTGCGGGTCGAGCCCGCCGGGCAGGTGGCCAAGCTCAGGACGAAGACGCGCCTCGCACGTATCAAGACGCTGTGCCCGGGGCCGAGCTACGGTGGCTGCAAGGGCGTCCTGAGCGCGGACGCGACGTTCGGCAACACCAACGTCTACGTCGGCGCCGCGTCCTTCAACATCAGGGCGGGCTACCCCGCCGGGATCGACATCAAGGTCACGCCGGCGGCGCTCAAGCTGGCCCAGAAGGCCAGGAGCCTGGCGGTCAACGTCAACGTGCAGTCACACGACGACCCCGCCCACGACAGCCGGGCCAAGCCGGGCATCCCGATGCAGTCGAGGGTCACCACCGCCAACATCCGGATCCAGCCGGACAGGCTGACCACCGCGAAGCGGAAGAAGAAGCACCACTAGCCGCGACGTGGCGGCCGGCGATCGCGCCCTACGCGGTCGGGCGGCGCTCCAGGATCACGAGTGGGATCTGGCGATCGGTGCGCTGCTGGTACCCGGCATAGCCCGCGTACGTCGCCACCGCCTTCGGCCACAGGCGCTTCCGCTCCTCGGCATCGGCTACCCGCGCACGCACGGGCCTGTGCTCGGAGCCGATCTGGACGGTGGTGTCGGGGTTGGCGCGCAGGTTGTGGTACCAGCCGGGGTGCTTCGGGTGGCCGCCCTTCGAAGCGACCAGCACGACGTCCTTGCCGTCGGGCACGTACACCAGGGGGCTGGTGCGCTTGATACCGCTCTTCGCCCCCACGTGGTCGAGCAGCAGCATCGACGGCCCGCCGGGCATGCGATGGCCGATCAGGCCGCGGCTGGCGCGGTACACGACGGTATGCGTGGACATCACCCGCCGCAGCACCGGCCACATGCGATCCGCCGCCCTCATGTAGTCCATGGGGCGAGCCTACCGGTGCACGTCCTTCAGGCGCCCCTTAGACGCGGGGCGCATGATGGCTGGATGCACGCCCCCCGCCCGCGCAGAGCCGTTAGCCCGCTCGCCCTGGCGCTGCTCAGGCCTGTCTTCCGCTACAGCCCGTCGCGCGACGCCTACGTGCTGCGCGGCGTGGGCAACATGAAAGGGCCTGTTCTCGTGCCGCGGCCCAGACGCGAACGCCAGCCGGATTCCGCCGTACAGCGCTAGGCGCTAGAGCAGCGGTCCGCGGAACGCCACGGTGCCCGGCGCCAGCGTGACGCCCGTGAAGGTCGAGTGGGCCTGCATCCAGCTCAGCTCGCGGCTCACGTCGCCGACGCCGTTCGACCCCGCGACGGGAGCCAGCTCCACCGTGCTGAGGATCCCGAACGCCTGGCCCTGTGCGTCGATGAACGCGCTGCCCGAGTCGCCCGGGATGCCCGGCGAGACCGTGTAGACCTGGTGGTTCCAGCCGCCGGAGTCCTGGCTCAGCTGCACGCCCTGCTTGGGGCTGAGCTGGGTCACGCCGCCGCGCAGCTCGGAATTGCCGTAGCTCTCGACCTTCCCGTTGGCCGGAACCGAGCCGGTCACGCCCGTCGGGCCGCCCCAGAAGGGGATCGACGGATTGACCTTGCCCGCGTCCGCCGGGTCGATCTTGATGAGCGCCAGGTCGTTGTACTGGCACGTGTTGGCGTCCTTCTCCCCCGACTGCTGCATCGAGATCCAGGAGTTGTAGACGAGGGTGCCCGGCTTGCTGGCGCCCGTCACGTCGACCGGCGTGCCGACCGGGAGCGACGCCGAGGTGCAGCCGTTGGTATCGGTCGAGCTGCCCGTGCCGGAGCAGTGGGCGGCCTGCCCGAGGTAGACGTTGGAGGCGTCGTAGTAGACGAAGTTGGCGGTGCACTGCGCACCGCTGGTGAAGGTCTGGACGCCGGGATGGATCGTGGCGCTGGTGGCGGGCGCCCATGTCGGGGCCGCGGCCGCGGAGGACACGACGAACAGCGTGATCGAGAGGGCGACGAGCGCCGCGAGAGTCATGCGAAACCTCATGACGGCCTCCGAGTCAGGGGTTGACGCAACCCCTTTCCCTACCCACCCTCGGCGGGCCGTCAAACTCCACCCGGCGCGGTGGCGCTAGTCGTCGAGCTTGTCGCGCTTCGGGCCCTCCCAGCTGGGCGCCTCGGGGTCCTGGGAGGGATGTGGCTGGCTGGTGCTGGTCCCACCGGTCGGGGCGTGCGGCTCCTCCCCGAACGGCTCGCCATCGGGATCGGGCGGGTCGAGCGGGTCCTCGCGCACCTCGAAGGGGTCCGGCCATTCGGTGGGGTCGGGTTCGCCCACCGGGTTGTTAAGGGCTGAGTGGGGCGTCGGGTCCTTGGACCGGTCG
>JAXDIC010000239.1:0-3367 GCA_034664185.1 Thermoleophilaceae bacterium | reverse complement strand
GCGCCCGCCGCACCCGGACGGCGCCCGGCTGCGTGACCTCCGGTGCCCGGTCCTCAGTGGTGCCCATCGGGCTCCTCGACGATGACCCGCCGGGGGCGGTCGGGATCGATCCGCACCCGGCCGGCCGCGATCAGCTCCACCGCCCGCGGAAGCAGGCGGTGCTCGATCTCGTGAACGCGTCTCTCCAGCGCGGCGATGTCACGAGAAAACGGAACGGCATCGAAGGCTTCCTGCAGGACGATCGGGCCGCTGTCCACGCCCTCGTCGACGAAGTGCACGGTGACCCCCATCACGCGGGCTCCGTAGTCGATGGCCTGCTCGATGGCATGCACCCCCGGGAAGGCCGGGAGCAGCGACGGATGGACGTTGACCACCCGCCCGGCGAAGCGCCTGACGAACTCCTCGCCCAGCAGCTCCATGAAGCCCGCCAGCACGATCAGCTCCACCCCATGGCCCGCCAGCCAGTCGGCCAATGCGCGGTCGCGATCCTCGCGCTGGCCGTAGCCCGACACCGCGAACACGCCGGTCTCGATGCCGGCGGCGCCCGCCCGGACGAGCCCGCGCGCCTCCGGGTTGTTGGAGCCGACGCAGACGATCTCGGCCACGCCGTGGCGGTGCACCGAGTCGATGAGCGCCTGGAGGTTGGACCCCTCGCCCGATACCAGTACCCCTACGCGCAGGCTCACGCCGCGACGGGAGCGGCCGGCGCCAGCAGCACCGGATACGGACCGCCGCTGGTGGAGAGGCGACGCTCCTCGATCAGCTGGTCGATGCGCCCCAGGATGTCCGCGCGGCGCATGTCCGCCGAGGTGCCGTAGGCGGGGAGGCCGTCGTACGAGTTGCGCTCGATCTTCTTGGTGCGCGCGCCGTGCAGGATCTCGGCGCAGGTGGTGCGGCCCACGGCCGGGCGCGCGCCGCGCGCCACGGAGAAGATGGCCTCGTCAAGCGTGGCCACCGACCCGGGGTCGGGCGCGGGCAGCTCTGGCACGAGCCCGTCGGCGCAGACGTCGCAGCACGGCCCGATGGGCTCCGGCCGAGCGTTGTCGCCGAAGTGGCGCAGGATGGTGGTGCGGCGGCACGCCGAGCCCTCGACGTACGCCCAGATCTCGCGGTACTGACGCCAGCGCACGCGGGCTGCCTCCGCTACGGACGAGCGGCAGAGCGCCTGGCCGCGGCCCTCGAACGCGCCGGTGAGCACCCCGGCCACGCGATCCGTGGACGCCGGCGACGGCCGGACGACGCCCGCCCGCGAGAGATGCCCGATCAGGGCTCGGAGCTGGTCGAAGCCGCAGCCGATGCCCTTGGCGAGCTCTCCCGCGTCGACGTCGTAGCGCGGCTCCGACACGCCGGGCAGGCTGCCGTCGTCGGCCGCGGCGGCCAGCCGGGCAGCCAGGCGCCCGGGCAGGCGAGGGTCCAGCTCGTCGCGGCGGATGAAGTGGACGTGGAGGGCCTTGTCGCGATTCTCGGCGAGGAGCAGCGCGCGCGACGGGGCGCCGTCGCGGCCGCCGCGGCCGGCCTCCTGGTAGTAGGCCTCCAGCGACGCCGGCACGCCGGTGTGGACCACGGTGCGCACGTTGGGCTTGTCGACGCCCATCCCGAAGGCATTGGTGGCGACCACGACCCTCACCTCGTCGGCGAGGAAGCGGCGCTGGACGTCGGCCCGGTGCCCGCGCTCGAGGCCGGCGTGATACGCCGCCGCCGGCTCGCCGAGGTCCCGGGTGAGCCGCTCCGCCGTCTCCTCCGCCCCCGCCCGCGTGCCCGAGTAGACGATGGCCGGCAGAGCATCGTCGGCGCTGAGCGCCTGGACCAGCAGCGCGTGCTTCTCGTGAGGGGCCGGCCGGGCGACGGCGAACGAGACGTTGGGGCGGTCGAACCCGGTGGCCACCCGCAGCGGATCGTCCAGCCGCAGCCGCCGGACGACGTCGGCGGCCACGCGCGGGGTGGCGGTGGCCGTGGAAGCGACGATGGCCTTGGCCTGAAGGGCGCGAGCGGCGTCGGCCAGCCTGAAGTAGTCCGGGCGGAAGTCGTGCCCCCACTGGGACACGCAGTGGGCCTCGTCGACCACGAACAGCCCGAGCCGCGCCTGGCGCAGCTTGTCGACGAACCCCGGCGACGAGAATCGCTCGGGCGCCACGTAGAGGAGCCGAACGCTGCCTTCGACGGCCGCGGCGACGGTGGCGGCGTTGTCCGAGGCGTCGCGCTGGGCGTTGACCACGCCGACCCGGTCGCCCAGCCCGCGCGCCCGGAGAGCGTCGACCTGGTCCTGCATGAGCGCGACGAGGGGCGAGACGACGACCGTGAGGTCGTCGCGCAGGAGGGCCGGGAGCTGGTAGCAGAGCGACTTGCCCGACCCGGTGGGCATGACGACAAGGACGTCGCGATCGTCCAGGGCCGCCTGGCAGGCCTCGCGCTGCCCGCGACGGAAGCCCTCGAAGCCGAAGTGCTGGCGGAGTGCGGCGTCCAGGTCCACCCGGCAACGGTATCGCCGGGTTCGGCGGGAGCGGGCGCCGCGAGCCGCGCCGGGCCCGGATCGTGACACGGCTGTAACAGAGGGACCGCAATCGTCACCCAAGCCGCGGCCGTCCGACGGCGGCTACACCCTGGGGTCCTGACGGGAAGGCCAAGCGGTACCGACGAGGAGGAGAAGTGAGCGAGGTTCTGCTGAGCGAGCGTGCCGCGGAGCACGTGCACGTCCTCACCCTCAACCGGCCCGAGCAGCTGAACGCCATGACGGCCGAGCTGTGCGAGGCGCTGCATCGCGAGCTGGACGGGCTGGGCGCCGATCGGTCCTGCCGCGCGATCGTGCTCACGGGCGCGGGGCGGGGGTTCTGCGCCGGGGTGGACCTGCGCGGCTACGGGCAGGCGCCGGGCAACGACGGCGGTGACCCGGCGCGCGACTTCCTGACCAACCAGGAGCACATGTCGCGCCTGATCCTGCGCCTGCGGAGCACGCCCCAGCCCGTGATCGCGGCCGTGAACGGCCCCGCCGCCGGCTTCGGCCTGGCGATGGCGCTGGGCAGCGACATCCGTCTCGCAGCCGACAGCGCGGTGCTGCGGGTCGCGTTCCTGAACGTTGGGGTGTCGAACTGCGACATGGGCACGAGCTGGCTGCTGCCGCGGCTCATCGGCGCGTCGCGCGCACACGAGCTGATGCTGACCGGGCGCCGCGTGAGCGCGGAGGAGGCGGAGCGAATCGGACTGGTGGCCGATGTGGTCGACGCCGACCGGCTGCTGCCGCGGGCGTTCGAGGCGGCCGAGCAGGTGGCCGCCTGGTCGCCGTGGGGCATCCGGCTGACGAAGCAGGGCATGTGGTCCGCGCTCGAGGTGGCGTCCGAGCAGGCGGCGATCGAGTACGAGGATCGCCAGC
>JAXDIC010000225.1:0-3609 GCA_034664185.1 Thermoleophilaceae bacterium | reverse complement strand
GCACCTGACGATCGGCTCGCCCGGCTACGGCGGCATGGGCTCGGTGCTGTACGCGATGCGCCCGGACGGGTCGCACATCACGCGGCTGACCGGCACGGACGCCGCCCACGGAGCCGGCGAGGGCGAGTACGACTACCACGCCTACTGGTCGCCCGACGGCCGGCACCTGGTGTACACGCACCTCAACTGGAACTTCGTGAACGACAACGGCCAGGGCAAGTGGGACGTCCGCGTGGCCGACTTCGTGGACGACGGCGTCCACCCGCCGCACCTGGCCAACGTGCGCGTGGTGCGCCCCGCGAACGGCCACTGGTACGAGACGCAGTGGTGGGCGCCCGACGGGAGCGGCTTCCTCTACACGGAGACGTGGGGCACCGCCATGAACACCGAGCTGTTCTTCTGCCGGCTGACCGCCGCCGGCTGCCAGACCAGGCAGCTGACGGACACGCCGGCGTGGAACGAGCAGGCCATCTTCACGCCCGACGGCAAGGACATCATCTTCATGTCGAGCCGCGACTCGCCGGGCCTCTTCAACACGTTCGCGGAGCTGGCCAAGGACGCCGGCCTGACCACCGACGAGGACTACCTGCTCACCCTGCCGGTCTTCGAGGCGGCCTTCCTACAGCCGATCGCCGAGGAGACGACCGACCTCTACCTGCTCGATCCGGGAACCGGCTCCGTGCGCCGGCTGACGACCGACGGAGGCGACGGCTGGATCGTGCCCGAGTTCTCATGGGACCCGAGCAACAGGCACCTGTGGTTCACCGAGAACCGGCTGCCACCGGGCGCGCGCGTGGCGATGCCGCTCGACCCGGTCAAGGAGCTTCGCGAGGCGAAGACGATGCTCGAGAGCCCGCCCACACCGGACGCCAGCAAGCTGCTGGTGGGCGACGCCGCGCTGCCGGTTGAGCAGCGGACTCGAACTCTCACCTTCCACCTGCCGGCCAGCGCACCGCGCAGGAAGCCGAAGCACCACCGCCGCCGCTGCGCGAGCGCCCGCCACGCGCGGCATCACGGTCACGTCAAGCGCTGCGCGCAGAAGCGCCGTCGCTGAGGCCGGGCGACCGCGCCATATGATGCGCGGATGGCCGGTTCCGCCGCGTCTCGGCGCGATCTGCTTCGCCGCATCGCCGAGCGCCCCGGCCCAGTCATCTCCTCCCGCGCCGCGCGCGTGCCCGCGCCGCACCGGTTCGCCGCCGCCGACCGCGTGCTCTACAACCAGATGTCGAACGCGCTGGCGGATGCCGCCGCGAGCCACGCCAGCGGCCGGCTGATCGACATCGGCTGCGGCCGCAAGCCGTGGGCGGCCATCTTCGCGCCGCACGTGGCGGAGCACGTGGGCGTGGATCGCGAGGTGCCCTCCTCCCCGACGGTCGAGGAGGTCGACATCGTCGGCGACGCCTACAGCGTGCCGCTGGAGGACGAGAGCGCCGACACCGTCCTTCTCACCGAGGTGCTCGAGCACCTCGAGGAGCCGGTCCGGGCACTCGCGGAGGCGCGCCGGCTGCTCCGGCCCGGCGGCGGCCTCATCCTCACCACGCCGCTGTTCTTCCCGGTCCACGGCGAGCCGCACGACTTCTTCCGCTACTCGCCCAACGGCCTCGAGCACGTGATGAGGGAGGCGGGGTTCGACTCGATCGAGGTGCGCCCCCTGTCGGGGCAGTGGACCACCCTGGCGATGCTGCGCGGCCTGTCGCTCTATCCCTACCGCCGCGGACGGGTGCTGACCGCCCTGGTCGACGCGTACAGCGCCACCAGCCTGGCGATCGCGGTGCGCCTCGACGAGCTCGACTTCCGCGACGCGTTCAGCTGGAACCACATCGCCACGGCGCGAAGGCCTTAGCGCACGCCCTCCAACAATCGTGCTCGGCCGCGCGCCCGGCGCACGGCCTCGGTCAGGGTCGCGGTGTCGTACGCCCCCTGGTGGCGCTTGCCGTTGATGAAGAAGCTGGGCGTGCCCGCCACCCCACTCTCGTCCGCCGAGGACACGTCCTCGGCGACCCGCGGAGCATGCGCGCGGCTTCGCAGCTCGTCCCAGAAGCGATCCGGATCGAGGCCGAGCTCCTCCGCGTACCGGTTCAGGGCGGACGGCTGCAGCTCGTCCTGGTGGTCGAGCAGCAGGTCGTGCATTCCCCAGAACGCATCCTGCGCGGCGGCCGCCTCAGCCGCCTCGGCCGCCATCTGCGCGTCGCGGTGCACGTCGCTCAGTGGAAGGTGCCGCCACACGTAGCGCAGGTCGTCGCCGAACGAGTCCAGCAGCTCGCGGATCACGACCTCGGCCTGCCCGCAGTAGGGGCATTCGTAGTCGCCGTACTCGACCAGGGTGACCGGCGCGGCTTCCGATCCGCGCACGTGGTCACGCTCGGGATCCACGTCCTCGGACAGGTCGAGGATGTCATCCGAGGTGCCCATCAGCTGACGAGCCCGCACGCTGGCCGGCAGGCGCCTCATCACGCGGAACACGCCGAAGGCCGCGAGCGCTGCCACCGCGGCCGCGGCCAGCACGCCGAGCTTGGCCTCGTCCAGCTGCCGCCCGTGGAAGGCCAGGCTCGAGATCAGCAGCGAGACCGTGAACCCGACGCCGCCGAGGGCCGCGGCCCCGGCTATCGCGGGCCAGCTCAGCGTCAGGCGCATCCCGCCGAGCCAAGGCCGCGACGCCAGCCAGCAGGCGCCGGCGATCCCGGCTGGCTTGCCCACCACGTAGCCGAAGAAGATGCCGAGCGTGATGGGCGAGGTGACGGCGGCGGACAGCAGGCTGCCGTTCACGTGGATACCCGCGTTGGCGAGCGCGAACAGCGGGACGATCACGAAGCTCGTCCAGGGGTGGAGGCGGTACTGGAGTCGCTCGTTGGGCGAGATCGCGGACGTCAGGCCGAGCTGCGCCGAACGAGCGAGCTCCGGCGTGGGCTGCTCGCGAAAGCTGCGGATCAGCTCGGTGACCCGCTCCAGCTCCACCCGCCCGGGCGGGTACGCGCTCGTTATCAGCCCGACGGCGAGGCCGGAGATGACCGGATCGATGCCCGACTCGAGCAGGGACACCCAGACGGCCACGCCCATCACCGCGGCGGCCTGACGGCGCCACGGGGCCGGCGCGTAGCGGAGCGCGAGCAGCGCGCCGAAGAGACCGGCGGCGACCACCAGCGGCACGAGCGAGACGTGGTGGGTGTACACGGTGGCGATCACGACCAGCGCGACGAGGTCGTCGAAGATCGCCACGGTGAGCAGGACGACGCGCAGTCGCGTGCCGCCTGGTGCGATCAGCGCGGCCACCCCCAGCGCGAACGCCGTGTCCGTGGACATGGCGGCTCCCCAGCCGTGTGCCCCGGGGCCGCCGGCGTTGAACGCCGAGAAGATCACCACCGGCAGCAACATCCCGCCGGCCGCGGCGATCACGGGGATCGCGATGCGCCGCCGCTCGCTCAGCTCCCCCATGTCCAGCTCGAGCTTGGCCTCGAGCCCGACGACCAGGAAGAAGTACGTCTTCAGCCCCTCGTTCACCCAGTGCCGCAGGTCGAGCGATATGCCCGCGCCGCCGAGCCGGATCGAGAGCGGCGTCGTCCACAACGATTCGTAGGAGCCGGACCAGGGCGAGTTGGCCCACACGAGCGC
>JAXDIC010000213.1:0-5255 GCA_034664185.1 Thermoleophilaceae bacterium | reverse complement strand
GGCGCCACCGGGGCGACTGGGGCGCAGGGAGATATTGGGGCAACCGGGCCCGCCGGGCCCCAGGGGGACGTCGGCCCGGCCGGTCCCGCCGGGCCGCAGGGGGACATCGGTCCGAAGGGCGACACCGGAGCCCAGGGACCGCAGGGCGACACGGGCGCCACCGGCGCGACCGGCGTGCAGGGACCGCAGGGCAACGCGGGCGCCACCGGCGCGACGGGTGCGCAGGGCGACGTCGGGCCGACAGGACCCGCCGGACCGCAGGGCGCCCAGGGACCGCAGGGCGACACCGGAGCGACCGGCCCCGCGGGTCCGCAGGGCCCCACCGGACCGCAGGGAGCAACCGGACCTCAGGGCGCGACCGGACCGACGGGGGCGCAGGGCAACACCGGAGCCACCGGCGCGACGGGCCCAGCCGGGCCGACCGGCAACACCGGATCGGCCGGGCCGCAGGGCCCAGCCGGGCCGACGGGGAACACCGGCTCGCAGGGCCCCGCCGGAGCCCAGGGTCCCGCCGGACCGCAGGGCCCCGCGGGAGCGACGGGATCAACCGGACCGCAGGGCCCGCAAGGCCTCACGGGTCCCGCGGCGCCCAAGCGCTGGGTGGTGGTGGACGTCTCAGGCGTAGTGCTGCATCAACAGGGCGGCGCCTCTGTCACGCACCCCAGCACGGGCGTCTACAACGTCGACTTCGGCACGGATGTCTCGGCCTGCGGGTACTTCGGCCAGAACGGTGACGACGGGACCGGACCGGTGGGACTCGTCCGAATGCACGCGTCGGGCAGCAATCCGGACGTCGTCGTGGTCAACACGTTCCGCGTCTCGAGCTCGCAGGTGCTCGACGACTATCCCTTCAACCTGAGCGTCTTCTGCTAACCCGATGAACGAGAACGCGACAGTCACCGCGGCCAGCGCGGGAGAGCACATTCCGGGCCCGGTGGAGCCCCGGGAGGTCCCCCGACGCAGGGCGGCGGGGATCCAATGGATCCGCGGCGTCGCCCTCATGCTGCTGGCCGCCTACGCGGTCTGCTCGCTGACGGGCGTGGGCGCCACCCTGCGGTCCGGCCCGTCATCGCACCTGATCACCGGGGCGCTCCTGGCCGCCGCCGCCGGGATCTGCCTGGCGCGAGCCGCGCTCGTCCCGGCACAGCGCGCCGCCTGGCTGGTCGTCGGCCTCGGCTTCTCCAGCTGGGGCGCGGGCGAGATCCTCTTCGGTGTGCACCCCGCCGGCTCCGGCGCACCCTTCTCCACGGCCAACATCCTCTCGCTCGCCTTCTACCCCGCGGCCTGCCTGGCGCTCGCGCTGATGCTCAGGGCGCAGATCACGACGTTCCTCACGACGCTGTGGCTGGACGGCCTTGCCGGCGCCCTGTCGGTGTCCGCGCTCGTCGCCGCCTTCGTGTTTCCGCCTGTGCTCGCCACCACCCGCGGCGACGCCCTGACCGTCTTCGGCGCGATCAGCTACCCGCTGGCCGACCTGCTGCTCGTTGCCTTTGCCCTGTTCGCGCTGGCGATGACCGGCTGGCGACCGGGCGGCGTGCTCAGCGGCGCGTGCGTCGCCTTCATTCTCATCGCCGTCGTCGACGCGTTCTCGCTCTGGTCGTCGGCGACCAACAACTCGCCGCACACGGAGCTCGACTGGCTCTGGCCCGCGGCCGCTCTGGGCCTGGCCGAGGTCGCCTGGCGAGCAAGGCCCGCGACACCCAAGCTGAGCAGCACCAGCCTGCGCCTGCTGGTCTTCCCGGTGGTCGTCTCGCTCAGTGCGCTGGGCCTGCTCCTGTCCGGCCTGCTCACGGAGCTGCATAGCGCCGGCTACGAGCTGGCCACGTCTTCGCTGCTCCTCATCGTCGTGCGACTGGCCCTGACCGTGCTCGAGAACCTCCAGATCGCGGAGGCGAGCAGGCGCGAGGCGATGACCGACGGGCTCACCGGGCTCGGCAATCGCCGCAAGCTGATGATCGACGTCGACGTCGCACTCGAGGCCGACCGCCAGGCGACGGCGCTCGTCCTCTTCGACCTCGACGGCTTCAAGAGCTACAACGACACCTTCGGCCATCCTGCCGGGGACGCACTCCTGGCCCGCATGGGTCGCGCGCTGTCGCAGGCGGTGGAGGGCTGCGGGACCGCCTACCGGCCCGGCGGCGACGAGTTCTGCGCGTTGCTGCCGACGGCGAGCGAGGACCTGCCGGGACACATCGCCGCGACGGTGAAGGCGCTCTCGGAGCGCGGCGCCGGCTTCTCGGTCAGCCCGTCGTACGGCTCGGTGATCATCCCCGCGGAGGCCAGCGACGTGACGCTGGCCCTCCAGCTGGCCGACAAGCGGCTCTACGAGCAGAAGGGCGACCGCCGCAGGACTCGCGACGGCTCGCAGGTCCGTGACGTGCTCATGCAGACCCTGCACGAGCGGCGGCCCGACCTGGACGAGCACCTCGGGGGCGTGGCGTCGCTGGCCAACGCGGTGGCGACGCGCTTCGCGCTCTCCCCCGAGCAGGTCGACGAGGTGACGCGCGCCGCGGAGCTGCACGACATCGGCAAGATGGCCGTGCCCGACGCGGTCCTGGAGAAGCCCGCGTCGCTCGACGAGCGCGAGCGCGAGATGATCCGCCAGCACACGGTGGTCGGCGAGCGAATCCTCGCCGTCGCGCCGGCCCTGCGCTCGATCGGCAGGCTGGTCCGCTTCTCGCACGAGCGTTGGGACGGCAGCGGCTACCCGGATGGCCTCGCCGGCGAGGAGATACCGCTGGGCGCACGGATCATCGCGGTGTGCGACGCGTTCGACGCGATGACCAGCGACCGTCCCTACCAGCGGGCGGTGTCCCTGGACGAGGCTCTTTCGGAGCTCCGCGCGTGCGCCGGGTCGCAGTTCGACCCGCGGGTCGTGGAGACCTTCTGCGAGGAGGCGGAGGCGATCTTCCGAGAGCTCGAGCGAGAGCACGGGCACAGCAGCTCCGATCGCGGGCTCGACACGCTCGTGCTGCGCGTGCCCGACGGCGAGCACAGCACGTCGGACGCGCACACCGAGGGTTAGGCAGCGACCACCCGCGTCGCCCGCTGGCGCACCGTCGGCGGGTGCGGGCCTTAGGCCATTCCGGCAGGGCGGAGCACACGGCGTGCTCCGCTTCGGCAAGCCTGGGTTGAACTGAGGGTCCCGGCAACGGATAATCCCGCCCGTCCGACGGATCCGGAAAGACGACTGACGAAATGAGCGGACTCGCGGTCAGCGAGAGCGACGCTGGCGTTCCGAGTCCGGCGCCGGCGACCGCGCCGCCCGACGTCAGGCTCTCGTCCCTGCGCAAGAGCTTCGGTGACGTAGCCGCGGTCGATGGCGTGGACCTCGATGTGGCTGCGGGCGAGTTCTTCACGCTGCTGGGTCCCTCGGGGTCGGGCAAGACCACGACGCTGCGGCTGATCGCAGGATTCGAGCGCCCCGACGCGGGCCGCATCGAGCTGGCGGGCGAGGACGTGACCGACCGGCCGCCCAACCAGCGCGACGTCAACACCGTCTTCCAGGACTACGCGCTGTTCCCGCACATGAGCGTTGCCGACAACGTGGCGTACGGGCTGCGCGTGCGCAAGATCGCCAAGGCCGAGCGCGCCGAGCGCGTGGCCGAGGCGCTCCGCATGGTGCAGCTCGAGGGGTTCGGCGATCGCAGGCCGGTGCAGCTCTCGGGCGGTCAGCGCCAGCGCGTCGCGTAGGCGCGAGCGATCATCAACCGCCCGCGCGTGCTGCTGCTCGACGAGCCGCTGGGCGCGCTCGACCTGAAGCTGCGCCAGCAGATGCAGATCGAGCTCAAGGGCATCCAGGACCAGGTCGGCATCACGTTCGTCTACGTGACTCACGACCAGGACGAGGCGCTGGCCATGAGCGACCGGATCGCCGTCTTCACCGACGGCCGGATCGAGCAGGTCGCGCCTCCGGCCGACCTGTACGAGCGTCCCGCGACGTCGTTCGTGGCCGGCTTCGTGGGGACGTCGAACACGCTGGAGCGGGACGGGCGGCGGTTCACGCTGCGGCCGGAGAAGGTGCACATCGTGGACCCCGACACGCCGCTGCCAGACGGCTTCGAGGGCGCCGTCGGGCGCATCCGCGACGTGGTCTACCTGGGAATGGTCACCCGCTACATGGTGGAGCTGGATGACGGCACTGAGATCCTCGCGGTCGCCCAGAACCTGGAGACGTCGTCGCAGGACGCGCTGGAGCAGCGCGGGCGACGCGTGCGCGTCCAGTGGCGCCACGAGCACACGATCACTATCGATGACGGCTAACGAGGAGGGTGAGATGGACGCTGGACGGTTGCGATTGCGTTTCCTATTGCGTGCGGTGGCGGTGTGCGCCGTCGCGGTGC
Organism: Thermoleophilaceae bacterium; assembly: GCA_034664185.1. GTDB lineage: Bacteria > Actinomycetota > Thermoleophilia > Solirubrobacterales > Thermoleophilaceae > AC-37. Next base: position 912 of record JAXDIC010000213.1, on the reverse strand, counting down.
TCAGCGTCGCGGGGGCGGTGGGCTGCGGGGGCGGCAAGAGCTCGTCGAACGCCAAGGTGCCGACCTCGATCGGCAAGGGCGAGGGGCAGCTCAACCTGATCGCCTGGGAGGGCTACACCAAGCCGGACTGGGTCAAGCCGTTCGAGACCCAGAGCGGCTGCCAGGTGCACGCCAAGTTCGGCGGCTCCTCGGACGAGATGGTGACCCTGATGCGGTCGGGCGGCGGCGGCCAGTACGACATGGTGTCCGCCTCCGGCGACGCGTCGCTGCGGCTGATCAAGGGCGGCGACGTGCAGCCGGTCAACGTCAAGCTGGTCCCGGACTGGAACAACTTCATCCCGCAGCTCAAGTCGCCGCCCGGCAACACGGTCAACGGCGTGCACTACGGCGTGTCGCTCCAGTGGGGCCCGAACGTGCTGCTCTACAACACGGCCAAGGTCAAGCCGGCTCCCAACAGCTGGGCCGCGATCTACGACCCCAAGTACAAGGGCAAGGTCACGGTGCCGGACAACCCGATCCAGATCGCGGACGCGGCGCTGTACCTGTCCAAGGCGCAGCCGGGCCTGGGCATAACGGACCCGTACGAGCTGAGCCAGAAGCAGTTCGACGCGGCCGTGGCACTGCTCAAGAAGCAGAAGCCGCTGATCAAGAAGTACTGGGCGCTCGACTCCGACGAGGTCGACCTGTTCAGGAACGGCGACGCCGTCATCGGCGCGGCCTGGCCGTTCGCGACCATCACGCTCCAGGACGCCAAGCAGCCGGCCGCGGACCTGATCCCGAAGGAAGGAGCCACCGGCTGGCTCGACACCTGGATGCTCGCCAAGAACGCAAAGCACCCGAATTGCGCCTACCTGTGGATGAAGTACATCTCCACGCCGAACGTGCAGGCCCAGCAGGCCCTGTCGTTCGGCG